>JAFVDY010000092.1 GCA_017478265.1 Muribaculaceae bacterium
GTCCGCCAATGCCGCCGGAACGGCGGACCCCATCAATAACCCCACCCTAAGGAGCGACAGCGACGCAGGGTGGGGCCAGCAAAACCAACTGAACTCGTCGCCCAACGGGCGACCCCCATTTGTGCCACCCACTGTCCCACCCCCGCGCTGACGCAGTCAGCACACTACGGATAACCCACGGCGCCATGTGGCTTTTCATGCACATAGTGTGGCTTTTCACTACCAATGTGTTGTTTTTCACACAATACAACAAAAGTCCATACCTTATTATTTTCAATACTCAACTCCAAATGTTAATTTTGTGCTAAAATTTAACCCAAATCGGTCATTAGGTTTTATGTCATAACAGATTTTATTTTTAGCGGATTGCGAAGAGATTGTCGAAGGCATAGCGGGCTATGGCGAGACAATATCTGAAGCAAGATGCCAAAATAAAACTGTTAGGGCATAAAAGAGCCTTAAAATTAACCTATCCTCGGCCTAATGACCGATTTGGGTTTATTGTTAATCTATAAAAGGTAAAAACTATGGCTAAAAGATTACGAAACTTATTAACGCTCTTCGCCTTAGCGGCGATGACTACTGTCGTGGCTCTCAACGCCTACGCCCGGGGCGACCTCAACGACGACAGCCAAGTGAACGTAGGCGACGTAAGCGCGCTATATAGCGCCATACTCGCAGGGAACGCCTCTACCGACTTCGACATCAACGGCGACGGACAGGTCAACGCCGGCGACGTGAGCGAACTCTACGACATCATCCTCAACGGTGGGGGCGACGAAGAGACGGAATTCATCGACATCGCTTTCGCCGGACAGGGCGAAAACGGCTCTACTCCTGCCGTCAACAGCGTTCTCGTCGAGAACATCGCAACCGGTGCCAAACTCCAACTCGCGGGATCCGACATCCTCCGGCTCGTGGTCAAAACTGCGGCGCCGGCGCCTAAACGGCTGCTCGCCGCGGGACGTCCGCTCCCGGTTCTGCGCTCTATCAGCGTTACTCCAGCTGTCGCGCTCGCCGACGCACGACTCACATTCAACGCCTCTGCCGACGGCACTGTCAATATCGAGGTTCTCAACACCGAAGGGAAGGTGGTGAGCGCTACTGCCGTCAACGCCGTCGCCGGACGCAACATCGCTATGCTCGGCAAGCACCCCTACGGCAGTTACACCGTGCGCGTAACCGACGCCAAAGGGCACGTGCAGGCCACGCGATGGTTCAGCGCTTCGAAAGCGACCGAAGCGCCCGAAGGCGTACGATCGCTCGCGGCCGACGCGGCTCTCAAGAGCGTCAACACCAAGGCTACCGCCGCTACCAAAACCATGGACTTCAACCGCGGAGACTTGCTGCGATTCACAGCCAAAAGCGGCGACATGACCACCATCATGATGCAGCAACCGGCCAACAGCCACACCAACGTGTTCACATTCTTTGAGTGTAAGGACGCCGACGGATACTGCTACCCCATCATCGAGGCCGGCGGACTGATGTGGATGGCCGAGGACCTGCGATACGCGCGACGCAGCGGCGTAAGCAAGGTGAGCAGCGCTGCCGACTGGCAGGGTGCCGCCGTTACCAGATGTATGGTCATGAACAACGACGTCACCGATGCTTATTACAACTATGAGGGCGCTCTCAAGGCCCTGCCCGAGGGCTGGCGACTACCCACCGCCGACGAGGTGAACACAGTGCTACGCAAACTCGGAGGCGCCGACCGCGCCGGAGCCCTGCTCAAGGCACACGGCGACGACAGCAACTGGGGCTCATGGGAAGAGAACGTCGACTCGCTCTACCTGCGCCTCAACGCACATGGATACGTCAACACCAACGGCAATGTCACCTCGCATGACCAGCGTGGATACATCATCACATCAACCACGCTTTCAAAGCGACCAATGTGGGCCGAACTGCGCGACGGCACCGATGCCGTGACGCTATCTACAATGGGAGCACCGGTCGACAACGGCTTCCATATCCGTGGCGTGCGCGTCGGATTCAGCCCTTACAAGGGAATGATGGACCAATTCTTCTCCAACGAGACGCAACAGGCCGAGCAACAGGCCGACAAACTCAAAGGCATCGCCAAGGCGCCAGTCAACCCCTACAGCGGACAGCCCATCGGCGAAATCTACACGGTAAACACCGGCACCTCTAATATGCTGGTTGATTGGGGTAATCCTGAATCGGCGCAAGGCGCCGGTGCGGCTGGTGGATGGGAGTATATGCAAGATGACGTTCCCGCTGCCAATGGTCTCTTTACTGTTGACGCAAAGGGCACATTCACCAAGATTAACAATGACGCCGTATCGCCAGACAACATCAAGAAGTTTGCAATTCAATACACCCCTGACAATCATAAGATAGCGAAATTAACATTCCTGCGTCCCAGAAACAAGGTGATCCTTATTACAGGAGGTTATAACCGATACTCCGAGACAGAAGGCTGGGCCGGCACCGGACAGGCTAAACTCGATATCATTGCAAAGGATGGCTCTAATGTGGAAACCTTCACCCTCCCCGGTGAGTTCACCATGCCAAATGGTTGGGAAGCCTATAGATTCAGATTCTGGGGAAACAATGAGTCAACGTGGACTGATATGATTGACGTGTATGACTACTTTGCCAAACGTGTACAAATTTTGTGTGCCGACTTCACCAACGACCAAGTTGATGACATTGTGGTGGGCATTGCAGGACGCTTCCTCGTATTGGACGGTACCAATTACAACACCATTCTGGCACAGCGCACTTTTGATTGCACTTCGACGCGTGCTACAACGGGGGACTTTAACGGCGACGGAAACGCCGACATTGCTTTTATTGCTGAGATCAACGGACAGATATTGGCTCAAGTATTCTGCAATGGTGTGAATTCAATTAATGGAACCGCAACCTACACCGCAGGACTCGGCACACGTTTGAATAGCAATCGTGAGCCATGGCTCGACATTAAGATGGGTGACGTGATTGTGCCTAACCGCATCGACCTGATTTGTCAAGTGGGTGACGTGAATGACGACCGAAACCATGTGGCTAAGACCAGCGTCTGGACTATTCAAGCAAACAGCTCGGCGCTTGTGCCGCCCATTGCACGCGCCACTATCGAAGAAACAAATAATTATCTGCAAAACTCGTGCATCACTGTGGCGCACGTCAGAGGCATGGGTTATCCCGCCGACATTCTGGCTGCCGGCGGTCTTTATAGATTTGACGGCACCAACTCATTCTCAACCGAAGGTACAGGAATGTCCACAATTGCAAATCCCGGTGGTTTCCAAGGCTGGGATGAGGGCAATAAATTCATTTATTTCCCTGCAGATAATGTGTATGCCGGCAAGTTTGACAAAGCAATACCTGATGGTGTTGACCAGATTGCGGCACTTTCGGTTATTGATGCCTATGGCCAGTGGCACAAGTGGAATGGTAGCAGCAAACTATACTGGATTGGAGCCCAATGGCGAGGCTTGATTCGTCTCTACACCCCCTACGAAGGCTCCATTGATGCTCATAACATTGAAACGAGTATAGACGGTCACGGAGCCGGAGTGCGCATCGGCAATGTGTGGGGATGGAAAGAGGATAACGAAGTGTCTGACTGCTATACTCATCCCGCCTTCTGCCCGATTCCATCAGCCGACGCTCACCACGCCACCTACCGTTTCCGCTCAATGGACGTGACATTCACCAATCCGCAAATCCACGCCGTGCTCGCCGCAGCGCCATACTATGCCGGAGCCGACTACGGAAGCTCGGCTGTGGCGGCCACAAGCTGGGGCAAAACCAGCTCAAGCGGCTCAGGCAGTGGCCGCTCGAGCAGCAATAGTGCCAAACTCATCGCCGGATACAACAACGAGGTGGGCTTCATCAGTAAGGCCTACGAAATCGATGTCACCGCCAGCGTGGAGTACAAGAACACCTTCGGCGAGGAGAGCGAGGAAGTCATCACCTACGGCAAGGAGTACACCACATTCGACGACAACTCGGTGATTTTGACCATCACGCCCTACTTCGTCTATAACTACGAGTGCGTAGCGAGCGACAACGAGGACGCAGTGGGAACCATGCTCACCGTGGGAGCGCCATACCACAGCAGCGAGCAAAACGTGGCAATGACCGACTATATGCTCATGCGTGCCGACAACGCCGAAATACCCGACTTGTCATTAGTGCTGCACAACACGCCGGGCGACCCGATGTCATATCCGCAATACGAGGACGAAATCAAGAGCAACTGCGGCTCTACCATCTACTGGGCTCTGCCTAAGGGCGAGCTGCAAGGGCTCGGACAGGGTGGAACATCCACCACGCTCACTCACAGCGTGGAGAACAGCACTACCTACACCAAAGACCACGAACTGAACGTCAACTTCGAACTCGTCAACACCATCTTCGGTGCTAAAGTGGGATTCGGCTACGGTCACAGCGAGAACTGGAGCAGCAAGCACAGCTCGGGCGTAGGGCACTCCATCGCCGGTGAGGTGCCCTCTCCCAAGAAGTTCACAAGCGACATCAGCTCCTTCCGCTGGAACCTATGCCGCTACAATATGTCGCTCAACGGACAAACATTCCCCGTAATCAACTATGTAGTAAGAAGATAACAACAACCAACACTATCCAAAAAAGGGGCGCTCTTCGAGCGCCCCTTTTCCATTATACATAATCAGACATCAATCGGACATCGCGTTCTATTTGACGTGCGAGGCGAGGCGCATCATGGCCTTGCGCTTATACTCGCTCACACTCATTCCCTCAACCTCGGCAAACTTCCGATAGAAATAACTGCGGTCGCCAAAACCCGCATCATGCGCCACCTCAAGGATCGGACGGGTTGGATCGCTGTCAAGCAAACGGCAGGCGTGATTCAAACGCAAACGAATGCGCCACTTCACAAAGTCCTCTCCCACCACCTCGCTGAAGTACTCGTTCAGCTTCCTGATGGTGGTGCCAAGCTCGGCCGCCACATCCTTCACGGCGACGTCGCTGCGCAGATAACGCTGCTCCGCCACCCACTCCTGTAACGACGCGCTCAACGATACCCACTTCACCGGAGTGTCGGCAAGCGACTTCACAGCCGGCTCGTCGGCCGGAACGGCCACGGCACCGACAGCCTCTACAGCCGCCTCTGGCTCGCCCGCGGGCTCGACGGCGCGCATCACGGTCAACACATACTGCCCATAGTTGATAAAGCTCACCGTCAGGTAGATATAAAACGCGGTATAAATCACAATAAACACGCTGTCGAGCAACCGCACTCCGCTCAACGACAGGAACACCAGGCACCCCACAGCAAGCGACGTGTAGAACGTATGACTGATCCAACGCAACTGACGATTTAAATCCTCCTCCTGGTAATAAGCGTACATCTCGGCCTTGAAACGCCTATGGCAGACCACAAACAGCCACGTGTAGTAACTCAACTGACACACGTACAGCAACGAACACAGAGCCAACACATAACGGAATTGAACATACTCCAACTGACGCTGGCACAATATCAAAACGGCTCCGATAAGCGTTATCACGGCAAAATGCAGGCGCAAACGAGGACGACTCGCGTCGCGAGGACTGATAAACAACACTAACGACGCTGTGAAACATAATGCCTGATACGCCCCCACCACAAGAGCGATGCACGACGTCAACTCATCGTCGCTCGTCTTCGGTATCAGCACCTCGGCAACCTTCAGCACGCCAAGCACCACAAACGCTATGCTCAGATACACGCGAGCCAAACGATAATGGCGGGTGCTCGCCTGCGCCGAAATTCGAACCCCGGCTATCACCAGCCCTAACGACCCGACTATCAAAGCCGAGCCTATATTAAGCATATTATACACCGTCGATGTCATCTGTCTTATGTTTCTTCCGGCAAACTCTCGATATTTCTCTTGATTTTACGCCGCAAATTTAACAATTTTTCCCGTCACACAACCCTTACACAAAAAATATTCAAAAAAAATGTGAAAAAATTTGGCCAATCAAGCATAATGTTGTAACTTTGCAGTCGCAAATAAGAATTTTTGCGCTTACACGGTGCGTTAGTTCAGTTGGTTAGAATGCCTGCCTGTCACGCAGGAGGTCGCTGGTTCGAGTCCTGTACGCACCGCTCAACAAAGGTTAGGCCCCACTCACGGAGCTTAACCTTCTCTTATTATACAACCGACACAAGTGGACAAGTGTCCCGGATAACGAGCAACGAGCAATGGATTACGATAAGATAATAATTGGTATTGACCCCGGCACTAATGTGATGGGATACGGCATCTTGGGCATCAAAGGCAAAACTCCGGCGCTCATCGCAATGGGTGTGCTCAAGCTCGACAAGATGGACGACCATTATATGCGACTGCATCGCATCTACGAGCGTGTGCTTTCGCTCGTAACTCAATATCTGCCCGACGAGATGGCAATCGAGGCTCCGTTCTATGGCAAAAACGTGCAATCGATGCTGAAGCTCGGGCGCGCTCAAGGCGTGGCCATGGCCGCCGCTTTGGCACGCCAGGTGCCCATCCACGAGTATGAGCCGAGAAAAATCAAGATGGCAATCACAGGCAATGGAGGCTCAAGCAAGCAGCAGGTGGCCGCGATGCTGCAGCGCATACTCAACATCGCGCCGAGCGAGATGCCCGAATTCCTCGACGCCACCGACGCCCTCGCAGCAGCGCTCTGCCACCACTACGAGAGCGGAAAGCCGGCCTTCGCCAGGGGCGCAACCTCATGGAAGGCGTTCATAGCGCAGCATCCGGCACGCGTGGTCGACAGCGAACGCCATAAAAAATCTTGATTTTTTGCCTGTTTTCGCATTATTTGCTAATTTTGCACGATTTTAAGCAGAAAATATATAAAAATAGACCTTTTCAAATGTCAGTAGAAATAAGACAGATAGCGCCAGGCAAACGGGAATTGTTGCCTTTTGTGCATTTCCCCATCGACGCGCTGTATAGCGACAACCCATACTACGTGCCGGCTCTCGTCACCGACGAGGTGGACACGCTACGCCCCGACCGCAACCCGGCTTTTGAATTCTGCGACAGCGTATATTTCATGGCCTACGTCGACGGCAAGCCCGTCGGACGCATCGCCGGCATCATCAACAAAGCGGTGAACGAACGAAAGGGTATGAAGGAACTCCGCTTCGGCTTTGTCGACTTTATCGACAGCGACGAGGTGGTCGACGCGCTCTTCAAGGCCGTTATCGATTGGGGCAAGAAGCAAGGTTTGACGCGACTCACCGGACCGCTCGGCTTTACCGACATGGATCCCGAGGGATGTCTTGTCGAGGGCTTCGACCAGCTCAGCAACCAGGCCACCATCTACAACCACCCCTACTACTCGAAGCAATTCGAACGTATCGGAATGGTCAAGGATGTCGACTGGGTGGAGATGAAGATTACCGTGCCGCCCGAGGTGCCCGAGAAGATGGCGCGCGTGGCGGCTATCGTGCGCGAACGCTACAACCTGCGCAATATCAAGTTCAAGAGCCGAAAGAAACTCGTCAACCAATACGGCGAGGCCATTTTCAACCTGATCAACGAGGCATACGACAGCCTATTTGGATACTCGCCGCTCTCGCAGGCGCAAATCGACCACTACATAAAAATGTACCTGCCATTTCTACCGCTCGACGACCTCTCGCTGGTGGTAAAACAGGACGGAACGCTCATCGGCGTGGGCATCGCAATCCCTTCGCTTTCGCGCGCGCTCATCAAGTGCCGCGGACGGCTATTCCCCACAGGCTGGTACCACCTGCTCAAGGCGTTCAAGACCAAGAACGACATCGTCGACCTCATGCTAATCGCCGTCAAGCCGGAGTACCAGAACAAGGGCGTCAACGCCATGTTCTTCGACGACCTCATACCCTACTTCAACAAGTTCGGCTATAAATGGGCCGAAAGCAACCCCGAACTCGAAGAGAACCAGAAGGTGCTGCAGCAGTGGAAGTTCTTCGAACTCGAGCAACACAAGCGCCGCCGCGCATATACTATGGAAATTTAACCCTACAAACGACTTATACAATAATGCAACAGACCATTAAGATTGACAATCGTGCCGCACTCGGCACCATCACAGAGAACGACGTAAAAGCCCTGGAGCCAGCGGCCCGCAAGGCTATCGACACACTCGAGAACGGCAACGGCGCCGGTAACGACTTCCTGGGATGGCTACACCTGCCATCTTCGATTAGCGCTGACGAACTGACCGACATCGAGGCTACCGCAAAACAACTGCGCGAATGTTGCGACTACGTGGTGGCTATCGGCATCGGCGGCAGCTACCTCGGAGCTAAAGCCGTGATCGAGGCGCTCAGCGACAACTTCGCCGCCTACAAGCCCGCCGAAGGAGCGCGTGTACTCTTCGCCGGCAACAACATCGGCGAGGACTACCTCTACGACCTCATGCGACTGCTCGACGGCAAGAATTTCGGCATCGTGGTAATCTCCAAATCGGGCACTACCACCGAGCCGGCCATCGCATTCCGCCTGCTAAAGGAGAAACTCGAGGCGCAAGTGGGCAAGGCCGAGGCTGCTAAACGCATCGTGGCCATCACCGACGCCAAGCGAGGCGCACTACGCTCGCTCGCTACCGAGGAAGGCTACAAAACTTACGTCATACCCGACAACGTGGGCGGACGTTTCTCAGTACTCACTCCCGTGGGACTGTTGCCCATCGCCATCGCCGGTTTCGACATCAAAGCTCTCGTGGCAGGAGCCGTCGACATCGAGCAAGGCGACAACGACAACATCATCCGCTATGCCGCCACGCGCAACGCCCTATACCAAGCCGGTAAGAAAATCGAAATTCTCGTCAACTTCAACCCGCAACTGCACTTCCTGGCCGAATGGTGGAAACAACTCTACGGCGAGAGCGAAGGTAAGGACGGAAAGGGCATCTTCCCGGCAAGCGTCGACTTCACCACCGACCTCCACTCCATGGGTCAATGGATTCAGGACGGCGAACGCACCATCTTCGAGACGGTTATCACCGTAGAGAGCTCGCGCAACGAGGTGGTAATCCCCAGCGACAATGACGACCTCGACGGTCTCAACTACATCGCCGGAAAGCGAGTCGACCAAGTGAACAAGATGGCGGAACTCGGCACACGACTGGCTCACGTCGACGGCGGTGTGCCCAACTTGCTCATCTCCCTGCCCGTCCTCAACGAGCGCTACCTCGGCCAACTCATCTACTTCTTCGAGAAGGCTTGCGGCGTAAGCGGCTACGTGCTCGACGTCAACCCGTTCAACCAGCCGGGCGTCGAGGCCTACAAGAAGAATATGTTCGCACTGCTGGGCAAGCCCGGCTACGAAGAGGCCACCAAAGCCATCCAGGCCCGCCTCTAACCCCCGCCCGGCACCCGCCGCAACACCCCCCAAACAAATCTGTCCCGCCACCCCCACTCGTGACGGGACAGATTTCTATCATCTTGCTGACTTTAGTGCATGTTAGTGTCTGGCAAAGTGAACTTCACATTCAAAGCTGTTTCAGATATGGAAAAGCAATTGGGAATTTAACGGCTCACCCGATAAAAGGTGGGGGCAGATTATAACTTGCCTGTAATTACGCAAGAAAGAGATGCCGTGCGGCACCTCCTTTGCTTGCGCTTCAAGATGGACTTGAACCAACGACCCCCTGATTAACAGTCAGGTGCTCTAACCAACTGAGCTATTGAAGCAATGTGTTATGTTTTGCGCTTCAAGATGGACTTGAACCAACGACCCCCTGATTAACAGTCAGGTGCTCTAACCAACTGAGCTATTGAAGCAATGTTTTGTCGCATTTTCGCCTCTTTTTATTGCGAAATGCGGTGCAAAGGTACAACGAGTTTTTTGTTTGTGCAATATTTTTTTGAAAAAAAGTTTAAAAAAAGTGCTTTTTTTGCGTTTTTACAGCAATTATCAACGCTATTTCGAGGGAAAATTGTAATTTCGCAGTCCGTAAAACCCCGAAACTCATGTTAGAATTCAGAAAAATGAGGAAAACGATTATAATATTTGCACTGGCGATGGGAGCAATGAGCATGATTGCCGACAATGATGCCCGCATCTCACGCAACATGGACATATTCAACATGGCCTTCAAGGAGCTCGCCACGTTCTACGTCGACTCGCTCGATAGCGACAAAGCGGTGGAAACGGCGCTCAACAGCATGATGGCTGAACTCGACCCCTACACCGAGTATATCCCAGCTCGCGACATGGACGACTTCAAGTCGTTCGCCACAGGCGAATATGGCGGCGTGGGCTCATATATCATGGAGCGCGACGGTTACGTCTACTTCACCGAGCCTTACGAGAACTCGCCCGCGGCGCGCGCCGGCATCCGCTCCGGCGACAAGGTGATTGCCATCAACGGAGAGAGCATGGCTGGGAAAAGCAACGACCAGGTGAGCAACCTGCTCAAGGGACAGCCGGGCACATCGCTCCAACTGCGCGTGGTGCGCCCCTATTGCGGCGCCGACAGCGTCAAGGAGTTCACCATCGTTCGAGAAAGCATCAAACTCAACTCGGTCACCTACCACGGCATGGCGGCCGACGGCGTGGGATATATCAAACTCGAATCGTTCAACGACAACTGCGGAAAGGAATTCCGCGATGCTCTGCTCGACCTGAAGAACAATCAGAAGCTACGCTCGCTCATCATCGACCTGCGAGGCAACGCGGGCGGACTCGTTGACGGCGCAATTCAAATCCTCGGCCTGTTTCTGCCCAAGGGCACTGAGGTGTTGCAGACTCGCGGCAAGGACGCCTCAAGCCGCAAAACATATCGCACCACAGCCACACCCATCGACACAAAACTGCCGCTGGCAGTGCTCATCGACGGCAGCTCGGCAAGCGCCAGCGAGATTGTGGCGGGAGCCTTGCAAGACCTCGACCGCGCTGTAGTGCTCGGCTCACGCTCGTTCGGCAAAGGACTGGTGCAGGTAACGCGTCCCCTACCCTACGACGGCATCATCAAGCTCACCACCGCAAAATATTACATCCCCAGCGGACGCCTGATACAAGAGGTGGACTACAGCAACAAGGGCGCCGACGGCAAAGTGAAAGCCAAAAGCGACACCGTGGGCAATGTGTTTAAGACCGCACACGGACGCGAGGTGCGTGACGGCGGCGGCATCACGCCCGACATCAAGATCGACTACCCCGAGGTGAACCGTCTGGTGTACAACATCGTGCGCGACAACTGGGCGTTCGACTTCTCCACAAAGTATGCCGCTACGTATCCTTCGATTGGACCGGTGGAGAACTTTGAGATTACCGACGAGATTTACAACGACTTCAAGGCTTCAATCGACCCGGCCCGCTTCGACTACGACAAGGTGTGCGAGAAGGGCCTCGCCGACCTTCGCAAGGTGGCGGAAGTTGAGGGTTACATGAACGACGAGACACGCGAGCAGTTCGACCGGCTGGCAACACTGCTGCGACACGACCTCAACCGCGACCTCGACACGCAACGACCCGAAATATCGAAGTTGCTCGCGCAGGAGATAATCAAGAACTACTATTACCAGAAAGGACAAGTTGTGTACGCCCTCAAGCACGATGTGGCCATCGAGCGCAGCGTGGCCGTGCTCAACAATAGCGCCGAATACCACAAACTGCTAAACACCAAGTGATGAGGCAAATCGAGGTGGTGGCGGCAGTGATTGTGAGTGCCGACGGACGTGTGCTTGCCACCGAGCGGGGCTACGGCGACATGGCGGGCGGCTGGGAGTTCCCCGGCGGCAAGGTGGAGCCGGGCGAAAGCAACGAGCAGGCTCTGCGCCGCGAGATAAGAGAGGAACTTGGCGTCGACATCGATGTCGAGCAATTTATCGCCACCGTCGAGCACGATTACCCCCAATTCCACCTCACAATGCATTGCTATCGCTGCCGACTTGCCGAGGGTGCCCATATCGAGCTGCGAGAGCACCATGCCAAACGCCTCCTGCCGCTCGACCACAGCCTCCACGATGCCGTCGACTGGCTTCCCGCCGACCGTCAACTGCTGCTCTCCCCCTCCTTTCGCCACCTGATGAATTAGATTATACCGAATCGGTCATTCGACCGCATAGTAATCGCCCGTGCCTAACAATCGGCACGGGCGATTTATTATTTTGGTTGGAGATAGCCGATTGGCTACAACGTTTTTACCCAAGTCGTTAGCTCCTGCTTTGATGGGCGGTTAAGCAGCTTGCCCGGTTTCCAGTTGATGTCGGGGTAAGCGGCTTTCAGGTCGGAGCAGGCTTTGGAGATGCCGCTACCGCCCGATGTGGCAAAGGGAATGACCGTTTTGCCCTTAAAGCCATAGGTGTCGACAAAGGTGTTGACGATTGTCGGAGCCGTATACCACCAGATGGGGAATCCGACGTAGATTACGTCGTAGCTGTCGGCGTTCTCGAGGTCGCCCACGATAGCCGGGCGCGAGTTGAGGTCGCTCATCTCTACCGACGAGCGGCTGTGCTTGTCGGTCCAGTCGAGGTCGGCGTCGGTGTAAGGCGTTGCGGGCTTGATTTCATACAAGTCGGCGCCGGCCACTTCGGCCAGTTGCGTTGCCACGCCGCGGGTCACACCCGAGGCTGAGAAATATGCTACCAATGTTTTCATTTGCTTAGCTGATTGCGCGCCGCCGCTCAGGCTCACTGCCAGCAGCGCCATTAAACATAATCCTAACTTTTTCATTTTCAAAGACTCTCGTTGAGGATTTCAGTAATATCGTCGGGCTTGAGGTCGAGGTAGCCGGCCGGATAGCAGATGGTGCCGGCGGTGATGCCCGGAATCATGTCGGGCGTAGCTCCCAGCTCGCCTATGGTGAGCGGAAGTCCTATTTCGAGCATCCAACTCTTCAGCGCCTCGAGTCCGGCGGCGGCGATTTGCTCGTCGGTCATGCCTTCGCCGCTTATGCTCCACACGTTGCGGGCAAAGCGCACAAACTTAGGCAGCCCCGCCTTCATGGCGCGGCGGTAGTAGGCCATCGACACCGAGGCGAGCGCGTAGCCGTGCGGAGCATGGGTATAAGCGCCCACCGAGTGGCCTATCATGTGCACCATCCAGTCCTGACGCTTGCCCAGGCCTACGAGGGTGTTGAGCGCCCAGGTAGCCGTCCACATAATGTTGGAGCGCGCCTCGTAGTCCTGCGGATTGACCACAGCCTTGCGTGCGGCCACTATCAGCCCGCGCATCAAGCCCTCGGAGATGTAGTCGCTGGTGTTGTCGTCACTGTCGCTGAAGTATTGCTCCATTATGTGGTTCATGATGTCGTAGATGCCGGCCTTCATCTGGTTGTCGGGCACCGTGAGGGTGAACAAGGGGTTGAGGATGGAGAACTTGGGCATCAGGCGCGAGTCGAACACTCGTCCCACCTTCAACATGTGCTCAACATCGGTAATCACCGAGCCGCCGTTCATCTCCGAGCCCGTGCCGGCCATAGTGAGGATGCAGCCGATGGGGATGATTTTCTGGTCCTTGGGCGGGTTTTGCTGTTGGAGCCAGAAGGCGTCCCAATAGTCGCCGTCGAAGTAGGCCGCGGCGGCCACGCCTTTAGAGTAGTCACACACGCTGCCGCCACCCAGGGCGATTATGAGGTCCACCTTGTGGTCGCGGGCGATTTTCACCCCCTCGCGCAGCTTCTCCAGCGTGGGATTGCTCATCACACCGGGGTTCTCGACTATAGTCTTGCCGGCCTGGCGAAGTATGGCCACAACGCGGTCGTAGATGCCGTTGCGCTTCACGCTGCCGCTACCGTAGTTCAGCAGCACCGTGGGCCCGTAGTTCTTCAATTCGTCGCTCAGGAAGTTGAGCGACTCATCACCAAAATAGAGCTTGGTGGGATTGTAATACGAAAAGTTTCCTTGCATAGAGGTAATGATTATTTCAAAGAGTTATAAATTTCGTCGGTTACGGGCTCGAGCCACTCGTTACTCTGCTCGCCACCGGTTGCCACGTGGGTGGTGTAGTGCTGCATCCACGAGTCGCGCTGCGCGCCGTGCCAGTGCTTCACACCCTCGGGAATGTCGATCACTGTGCCCGGAGTGAGCTCGATTGCTTCCTTACCCCACTCCTGATACCAGCCGCGACCGGCCACACAGATAAGAACCTGATGCGCGCCGTGATGGATGTGCCAGTTGTTGCGGCAGCCTGGCTCAAACGACACGTTGGAGATGGGCATAACGGTTGGCTCGCCCTCGCCAAGGTTGGCGGGTTTGATGGGCGCGAGGTAGCTATCGCCTATGAAGTATTGGGCATAGTTCACGTTGGGCTCGCCTTTTGCGAACCGGCTTTTAAGCGTGTAGCCCTCACGGTCGAGCCATTGGCAGAGCTCGTCGACGGTTTGCTGTGAGTTGCCTAAGTTGACCGCGCCACGCTTGTGGGCCGCCAGCTGCGGCGCCACGCCGTCGAGGCCGCTGAGAGCAGCCACGGTCACAATCTCGCGGTCGGCCGCCGACAGCTGGTCGCCGGCAAAGATGTCGCCAAAGAGGTGCGACTTCAAGTAATAGTCGTCCTGCGGGCAGAAGTTGTAGTCGAACGGAGCGCCGCTGAGCTTGGTCTGAACCTCGGCGCCCTGCTTGAGCGAACGCGCGGCATCGTCCCAAAGCGCGGGGCGAGTCCAGGGCTTACCCTCTTGCCAACCGGGCTGCTTATTCTCCAGCACTTTGCTGAGCACACCCAGCGCGTTTAGCGAACGCGGAAAGCCTGTGTAGGCATACAGTTGAGAGAACGCCTCCTTCAGCTCGTTGACAGTCACACCGCGGTCGAGCGCGCCGCGCACCGCCGGCTCCAATCGTTCCAAATCACCCTGTGCCATCAGGCAGGCACAAGCCGCCAATCCTTTTTGACGCTCGGTAAGCGCCGTAGCATTCATCATTGTCATCGTTAATACTGCTATTAAAACTGTTGCTAATTGTTTCATTATTATCTTCTTTGGTTGTTAATAGGTTCGCCTCGTTTTCCGACTGCAAAATTACGCATAATCCGCCACACGCCATATATCTTTTTCGTGGTTTCTTTTACCAATTTCGCCGATTCACCCAACCCTTCCCAATGTCGGCCACAGCGTACGCTATAGAACAACAACTGGGAAACAACTAATAAACAACTTGGAACAAGTTTTTTTATTTTTATCAACGAATTTGCAATCTCTAATTTTTCGAATTTATTTTTTGGAGGTGGGACAGTGGGTGGCACAAATGGGGGTCGCCCGTTGGGCGACGAGTTCAGTTGGTTTTGCTGGCCCCACCCTGCGTCGCTGTCGCTCCTTAGGGTGGGGTTATTGATGGGGTCCGCCGTTCCGGCGGCATTGGCGGAC
>JAFVDY010000093.1 GCA_017478265.1 Muribaculaceae bacterium
AGCAGATAGAATCGGATATCGACTGCCGTTATGGGCACATTCACGTTAACCGATTTGGTCACATACTCCGGAATGAGGCTGTTCATCAAGCCGTAACGCACCTCCTCGTTGGGATAGCGCAACGTGTATTGCTCCCGGTTCCGGTCATAGCCTTTGATGGTCAGGTAGCCGCTCTGGTAGAACAGGGGTAACACCGAGGTCATGCTCTCGGTGGGCGCATCAAACTGCGCGGCCATCGCCTTGCAGCCGTCGAGTTCCGTGATGTCGGCATTAAACTTCTTGAGCGTGTTAATCAGGAACGTGGGCGTGCCACTGCCGAACCAGTAGTAATCCATCTTTTGCGCCGCGAAGGCTCTTACGAGGCTGAACGGATTGTAGACCGCGGTTGAGTTCTCGGCGAAGTGATAGCCGTCGTAATATTCTCGTAGTTTGTTGATTGTTTCTTCCCGGGTGAGTTGCTCTTGCTCGGCTATAGCATCGATGCCGGGACTGAACGCGCTGAGCATCTCTTGCTCGGTGATGCCACAGATGGTAGCGTATTTGGGCAACATGCTTATGTTGGCCAGATTGTTCAACTCGCTGAATATCGACAGCTGAGAGAACTTTGTAATTCCGGTGATGAGCACGAATCGCAAGTAAGGGTCGCAATCCTTCAACGGAGCGTAGAGAGCACGCATCATCTTGCGAACCTCACTCAGTTTGTCCTCCTCACCGATATTGTTGAGCATAGGGGCATCGTATTCGTCGATCAGAACAACCACTTTCTGATGATAATGCCTATAGCTTTCCATTATCATCTGCTTCAGACGCCCGCCGTGATTGCGACTTGTGGTTGTTATATCCAGTAGCCGTTCGGCATCGTCAAGGCTCTCATCAATCTGCTCACTTATGGCCTCGAGCGAGGTCTCCTTTACCGACGCGAGGCTGAGTTTCACCACAGGATGCTTCACCCACTCACGCTCGAGGCTTTCTATCGCCAGACCTTTGAACAAGTCGTGACGACCCTCGAAGTAGGACTGCAACGTGGACACAAGCAACGACTTGCCGAAACGCCGAGGACGACTCAAGAACACGTATTGGTATTCGTGAGTCAATTCGTGAACCAAAGCAGTCTTATCGGCATATTGATAACCTTCCTCGATAATCGAGCTGAAGGTTTGGATACCTACCGGATATCTCACTCGTTTCTGTTCCATACTGCAATCTCTTTCAGCGTTAATAAAAAAGTGCCGCTAAACAACTCGAGGGCCGAATATTTCGGTACCAATGCGCACCATGGTAGAGCCATGCTTAATCGCCACCTGCCAATCGTCGCTCATGCCCATGCTCACTTGATTGAACGACGGCGAGCCGATTATTTCCTTCAGGCGATTGAAGGTGGATTCAACTACAGCGAACTCTCGGTCGACTTGCGCCATATCATCAGTAAACGTTGCCATAGCCATCACACCGCGCAAGATAGTATTGCTCAGTTGGTTTAACTCGCCACGCTCGGCAATAGCCACTATCTCCTCAGGCAAGAAGCCACTTTTTGCTTGCTCGGCGGCCACATGTAGCTCAAGCAACACATCCACAGTTCGTCCCAAGCGCGCAGCCTCCTTATCCACCAAGTGTAGCAACTCAAGAGAGTCAATGCTCTATATCATTGCCACATGAGGCATGAGCTGGCGCACCTTGTTCTTCTGAAGGTGTCCTATAAAGTGCCACTCCACATCGGCAGGGAGCTGCGGCACCTTCGCCACCAACTCTTGCACACGGCTCTCGCCGAAACGTCGCTGTCCTGCGGCGTAAGCCTCACCCAGTTGCTCTACCGGATGAAACTTCGACACCGCTACCAGCTCAACTCCCGCCGGCAACCGTTCACGCAACCCCTTTATCCGCTCCGCAATCATCATTCGTCCTGCTTGGCGACCGGGGTCTTGTCGAGGTTGGCCTGGAACACGTCCATCAGAGGTGTTTCCACTATCGACGCTATCTCGTAGTCGAAGGTCGTTCCTTTCATGCCTTCGAGGAAGGTATCGAGAGCACCCTTGAAGCTACTTGCCTGCACGAGACTGTTGCTGGGGGTCTTCTTCTCGACGGCTGTCTTCTCGTCGATAGTGATCATATTGATTTTCACTTTGTACCAGCGATCGCCTCCCTCGCTGTAGAAGATGTCGTCGAGCTTAACACGCTTGACAGCCGTCACAGCCAGCTCACCTGTTGTAGCAAACGGCATCATCTCCTCGATAATACGAGCTTCGGCTTCGGTGAACGATAGCGCGTCGACAAGGTAAGGTTCAGTAACGGTTTTCTGCGCGCCGGTTTCCAAGGTGCGGTCATATTTTACTTTAGTTTCAAAATAAGTTGCCATAGTCAGTTATATATTGTCTTTAATTTTTTTGTTTATATCAAGCCCGCAAAATTACAAAAAGATTTGGTTATAGCCGGCTCATCGATCTCAATTTTTTATTTATCGGCCAAAAGTTGATTGGCGGCGTGCAGTGCCGTGAGCATAGCCACGCCGCCCTCGCTGGCGAGTCGCACGGCATTATTGCCGGCGAGCACCGAACCCGCCACGCGCAAGTTGCCAATCGGTTTGCCATCTTTGACAGCGCGCAAGTGTCCGTCGGCAACAACGCCAAACCTCATGTACGGCTGGTCGTCGTAGACCGACGCTAAATTCCACTGCTCGCGACCGGTGACGCAGTTGACGTCGAGGTCGAACACCGGCTCGTAGACGCGCTCGTAGCTGGCTACAATTCCGCCGCTACTCAACGAACCCGATGCCAACAGGTAGTTGTCGGCAGCTATCACCTGATCGGGGAAATTCTTCGCCCGTAATCCCGTCACGCTACCATTGGCGATAGAGCCTGCGGTGACCGTGCTACCGAGCACAAAGGTTCCGCCAAGCGCGATAAAATGTTTGCGCAACTGAGTGTGAAGCCTCGTTCCACCTACGCTCGGCGGCATCGTGGCCACCAATTCGAGCGGCTTATTGACCAAGCTACGCAGAGCCGATAGCGCTTGTTCGTCGGCAAGTCCTACGAGCGCCGGCATGAGCACGGCGTCGCTTCCGGCCGAATTACTGTTGAGCAGGCCCGCCAGCGAAGGTATCACGCTCTTTCGGCTAAGCACTGTGGCGATGGCCGTCGATCGCATCTCGCTTGGGGTGTAGCGATGGCGTTCCAGTTCAGGCACGGCAATGTCGACCGTGCGTGCTGTCACGCCCTGCTCGAGCAGATTTCCCGCCACAAAGTCGGCCGGAAAATCGAGATAGCCTTTGATGTTGGCAACCGTCACGCTACGCCACGGCAGCTTTCGGCTTTCATATCGGGCATATCCCTCTAAAGTGAGCCACGACGGTTTTAGAGTCCCAATCGGCGTCATGCGATAGTGGTTGGCAACAGCATCGCCATGAGTGCTCACACCGGCTTCCGAAAGTAATTGCCGTGCCTGTGCGGCAAGTTGGCCGAGGTCGGCTTCGCCGGCTATCAAGCGATAAGGGTGACTCACGTCGAGCCGTGCTATTGCGTCGAGAGGCTTTTCCACCTCATTACCTTCAGGGTCGTAGCCCAACAGGTCGAGCGATCCGGAGTTAAGGTTGAGTCTACTCAATCCCTTAGCAAGAATGGCGACGCGACGTTGCGCACGCGCCAGCGCTATGCCGGCGGTAAGTCCGGTCAGTCCGCCACCTATTATAATCGTGTCGTATCTCATTTCAACGGGAAGTTTTTATCATTTATGCCACACAGTCCATTGTAAATCATCTGTGTCAACTGAGCCTCGCTAAGCGTCGATCCCCAGGCCACCGGTCGCATACCTTTCCAGCGTTCATCGACGAAGCGTGCGAGGTCGGCAAGCGACTGACGGCTGTCGACACCACCATTGTGACAAAGAAGCGAGGCGGCACGTATGGCACACATCTTGCCTTGACACGGCCCCATGCCCACTCGCGTGCGCCGGCGAAGGTTGGTAAGATTTCGCACGCCCAGTTTCTCGATAGCGAATTTCACCTCGCCCACCGTCACGCGCTCACATTCACACACCAACCGGTTCTCCATGCCGGTGGCCTCGCTAATCTCGGCGGTGAGCGTGCCGTGGCGCTCTTGCGCCGCCTTATTCATGGTGATGGTGTAGCGCGGACCGTTTCCGCTGTCGGCAAGATTAACCTCGCTGCCGGGCAAAGGAAGCGAAGCCGTTGAACACTCCACATTACGTCCCAGCTTTTGGCACGCGAGAGAGGTTGCTTTCTCCGCCATCAGGCGGTAGGTCATCATCTTGCCGCCTGTGATAGTAATGAAGCCATCGAGACCATCGCGAGTGGCATGGTCGAGCAGGACTATGCCGCGGCTAATGCTGCGCCCAGTCGGGTCGTCGTCGTCGGCAACAAGCGGTCGCACTCCGGCATAGGCACGCAGAATGCGGGCCGTTGCCAGTCGCGGCACCAAGTGGGCGCCATCGCGCAACAGTATGTCAATTTCCTCAGGCGTGACGTGCATATCATCTATGGTGTCGAGCGGCACGCGATTGCTGGTGGTGCCAAGCACACACACCGTGTCGTCCGGCACAAGAATATCGGCGTTCGACGGCTGTCGGCAACGATTAATCACCATATTGTTCAGCCTGTTGGCGAAAATGAGCAAGGCTCCCTTGGCGGGCAACATGCCCACTTTCACGCCAGCCATGCGAGCAATCAGCGTGCCCCAGATGCCGGCGGCATTAATCAGTATGTCACAATAGACGGTGGATAGCGCGCCATTATTGTTGTCGCGCAACTTCACACCCACCACCCGCGTTCCGTCGAGCAGTACCTCCACCACCTCATGATAGGTGAGAGTGCGTGCGCCATGCCGCCTGGCATCAATCACGTTGGCAGTGGTGAGGCTGAATGGGTCGATACTGCAATCCGGCACCCTCACGGCACCTATTAACTCCGGATTTACCACCGGCTCGATAGCCTTCGCCTCCTCGGGCGAGATTACGTCAGCACGAATGCCTGCACGCCTGCATGCCGCCACCAGTGTCGATTGGTACTCAAGGTCGTCGTCGGGCAGAGAGATAAACAATCCGTCGGTCTCCTCCACACAGTGACGTGCTATATGGCGCAGAATCAAGTTCTCTCGCATACATTCGGCGGCGCTCTCGTTGTCGGTAACAGCATAGCGGGCGCCGCTATGCATCAGTCCGTGGTTGCGGCCTGTGGCACCGCTTGTGAAGTCGTATCGCTCCACAAGCAGAGTCGAGAGCCCGCGCATAGCGCAGTCGCGAGCCGTTCCAGCGCCCGTGATACCACCTCCCACTATTATCACATCATAGTGTTCCATCATTCCCGTTACTCGTTATTCGTTTTCCAATCAGTTATGGTGCCCGTTTCGGTTGAGAAATTTATGCCCACCTTAGTTGTGGGAAGGCTATTGGTGACGGCCATCGAATAGTTCTTGCTGTCGATTTGGGCGAGTGCCTCGGCGGCCGTGCTGTCGAGTTTTAGCTCCATCAGATAGTTGCGTTCGGGTAGCGTGAGCAGGATGTCGAGTCGGCCGTCGGCGGTTCGCACTTGCGATTGCACATAGTCGGCCGTCAGCGCGAATATCACGTAAAGCATAGCCGTGTAATGGCCCTCGCTGCGGCGAGTGCCCTCCTGATACGGAATCGACTTCAGGAAGCGCTGCAAAAACGTCAACGCCCCGTCCAAATCGCCCGCCAGCAACGGTTTCACCAAGCGCCACGTGTTGCCCTTTGGGCTGGCCGTGTTGAGCACATATTTGGGATACAACGACTTCAAGAAACCGACTCTCACCTCTTTGTTAGGATAGTCAAGGTTGTAGGTCTCGCTCAGCTTGTCGTAGCTTTTAATCGTCAGGTAGCCGCTCTGATAGAGAATAGGCGTGGCGCTGTGCATGGCCTCGGTGGGGACATCGAATTCGTCGGCTCCGATGTCTTCAAGCTCAATGTCGGTGATGCGAGTGTCATACTTGCGCAGCACAGTGAGCAGATACGAGGGTGTGCCGCTGGAGAACCAGTAGTAATCCAGCTTGTTGGCGGCAAAAGCTTGCACAAGGCTAAACGGATTATATACCGCTTCCGAGTTCTCGGTAAAATGATAGCCATCATAGTATTCACGCAATTTGCCTATCATCTGCTCACGCGACAAATCGTAACTCTTAGCCATATCCGCAATGCCTTCGCCAAAGTTTTCTTCCATCTCTTTCTCCGTTATGCCGCAAATGGTGGCATATATCGGGTTCATACTGATATTTGCCAAATTATTCAGCTCGCTGAAGATTGAGAGTTGCGAGTACTTAGTAATGCCTGTGATGAACAGGAATTTAATGTACTCCAAACTATCCTTTAGCGGAGCGTAGATTGAGCGCATTAGCTTGCGAACTTCGGCAAGCATCTGTTCGTCGTCGAGGTTGTTGAGCAGCGGCGCATCGTACTCGTCGATGAGTATCACCACTTGCTCGCCGTACTTCTCGTGGCAACGGCTTATCATTCGCCTTAGCATTCCACCGGGAGTGTCGCTACCGCTCTCAATGC
>JAFVDY010000094.1 GCA_017478265.1 Muribaculaceae bacterium
GACCACGTTGCGCTGGGCGAGCGATCCGAAGCACACTGCGCGGCAGTTGCGTGCCACAGCCTCAATCTCGCTGTTGAAGGGTATGTTGTCCCATGCCACATTCTCCTTGATGTCGTAGGTGGGGATACCTTCGCCGTCGAGCGTCACCTGCACGGTGCCGGTGGGGTAAGGCACGCGCGGCATCAGATAGCGCAAGCCGTACTCCTCGAGCGAGGCCACGGTTTCCTCGGCCAGCTTATCCTCGCCCAGCGCGCTCACGGCGAGCGTGCTGTCTTGGCCTAAAAATTGCCCGGCATGATAGGCGAAATTGGCGGGTGCGCCACCCAGCTTCTTGCCCTCGGGCAGCACATCCCACAGAGCCTCGCCCAAGCCTACTATATAGCGTTTATTTTGCATAACAGTCAAATTGGTTTATGGTTTTTTAGTTCTTAACTTTGTTGATATAGGTAAAGAGGTAGACCACGCCAACGGCCATCACCGCCACAGCGCCGGCCTGAGCGAACGCGTCGCTGGCAAAGCCCATGAGCAGCGGGAAGATGGTGCCTCCGAACAGGCCCATAATCATCAGTCCGCTCACCTCGTTCTGCTTGTCGGGCACGCCTTGCAGCGCCGTGGAGAACGCCATCGAGAAGATGTTGGAGTTGCCGTATCCCACGAGGGCGATTGCCGTATAGAGTACCACCTTTGACGTGCCGAAGAACATTCCCAACATAGACAGTGCCATCATCACCACGCTGATGAGGAAGAACCACTTGTTGTTCATCACCCGTAGGAAGAACGAACCGGTCAGGCATCCTATTGTACGGAAGATGAAATATAACGATGTGGCGAACGCGGCCTGATCCAGCGTCATGCCCAGGCGCTCCATCAGCAGCTTGGGAGCGGTGGTGTTGGTGCCCACATCAATGCCCACATGGCAGATGATCGACAGAAACGAGAACAGTACCAACGGCTTGCCAAGCAACTTGATGCAGTCGACAAACGACGAGGCCTTGCCCTCGATGGGCTCCTCCTCGATGTGAGTGACACCCAGCAGAGCCGTGGCAAGTATGCCCACCACCAGATAGATGGCGAAGAGCACGCGCCAGTCGAGGCCGAGATCTGGGATAACATGGGTTGCGCCCCACATCGCCAGATACGGCGCCAGAAACGACGCTATTGCCTTGATAAACTGCCCGAAGGTGAGCGTCGACGCCAAATTCTTGCCGCCGAGCACAGTCGACACGAGCGGGTTGAGCGATGTCTGCATCAAGGCGTTGCCTATTCCCAGCAGCGAGAACGACAGCAGCATGATGATGAACGAGTTGCCGAACAGCGGTATCAGCAGCGACAGCAGCGTTACCAGCAGCGACAGCATCACGGTGCGCTTTCTTCCGATTTTGTTCATCAACATTCCCGTAGGAACCGAGAAAATCAGGAACCAGAAGAACACCAGCGACGGGAAGATGTTGGCCGTCTTGTCGTCGAGAGCGAGGTCGGCCTTCACATAGTTGGATGCGATGCCCACCAGGTCGACAAATCCCATTGCGAAAAAGCATAGCATCAACGGGATTATCGCCAAACGATTTACTTTATTGTTCATAGCCATGTGGTTTTTAGTGTTTCAGTGAATAGATAGTAGCCTTACCGCCTTTCACCTTCACGTCGGTGTAGGGGGTAGAGGGGAAAACAAGATTGGTCATTGCCATGCGGCCCTCGGCGTCGAGCGCCTCGATGCTGCAGTGGTCCACGAAGATGCGAAGACTCTTGAGCTTGCCGTGAACCGGAGCGGTGGTAACGGCGGCGAAGTCGTCGCTAAACCCCGTGTCGCCACTGTGGGTGCGGTCCATAGCGAACTCGCGCTTGGCGGCGTCGTAGGTCATCACCACTTGCTCGCCGGCGGCGTTGCTGAGCGTGATTTCGGTTTTGCCGCGAAGCTCCACCTCAATCTCGCAAGCGGGCTCGAGCTTCTTCACCTTCACGCCGCGCATGGCGAGCAGTTCGCGCGAGGGTGTCACGCCGCAATAGATTTCGTCTCCGTCCTCAAAAAGGTCGAGGTCGCGCGGCACCGAGTTGGCGCTGCGGAATTGCTTGGTGGGCACCTGTCCGGCATATTGCCAGTTGCTCATCCATGCCAGAGCAATGTGTCGGCCGTCGGGCGCTCCCGAGAAGGTGACGGTGGCGTAGTGGTCCTTTCCGTAGTCCATCCAGCGGGTGTCGCGATGCGTGCACGTGAAGGTGCGGCCGTCGAAGTCGCCCACGAAGTATTGCGTGGCCGAGCCGCCGAAGGGGCCGCCGGGGTTAATGTTGCAAATCAGCAGCCAGCGGCTCTTGTCGGTGCCGCGCACGGGTAGACGCATCAGGTCGGGACACTCCCACACTCCGTCGTGGTTGCCGTAGCCGGTGCCGAAACTGCTCTCGTAAGTCCAATCCTTGAGATTGACCGACGAGTAGATACGCATTTCCTGTCCGGCGGCGAGGATGAGATTCCAGCGCTTGATGTCATCGTTCCAGAACACCTTCGGGTCGCGGAAGTCGGGCACGTCGGCCGTGAGCACCGGGTTGTGCTCGTATTTGGTGAAGGAGCGTCCGCCGTCGGTGCTCACAGCCATACATTGCGTCTGGCTGCGACCGGCACCGGTGTAGTAGGCGATTACGGCGTCCTTGCCAAAGCCTGCCGTGTTGTCCTTGTCGACCACACACGAGCCGCTGAAGATGGCTCCGAGCGCGTCGGGGGCGATTGCCGTGGGCTCTGCCTTCCAGTGGATGAGGTCGCGGCTGGTGCTGTGGCCCCAAGTCATGTTTTCCCATTGCGAGCCGTAGGGGTTCCACTGATAGTAAAGGTGATAAACACCATCCTTGTAGAACATACCGTTGGGGTCGTTCATCCAGCCGTAGGCCGGCGTGTGATGATAGCCCGGACGGAAGCGCTCGCGATTGGTGGTGTCGAACGCGTTAGAGGGCTTGATTTCCTTCCAGCACAAGTAGTCCTTGATGTCGCCGTGATTGCCGACGAACATCTCGATTGCTCGCGTGTCGCCATTCAAGTAAAGTGGCACGTAGTAGTCCACCCGGTCGATAGCGAGTCGCACATTGAGCGTCTGCAGCAGCTGCTGCTTGCCGTCAAGCACACGCAGGTGGGC
>JAFVDY010000095.1 GCA_017478265.1 Muribaculaceae bacterium
ACCATAGTTAGCGGGCCATCCCTGCGCGAGCGCCAGGAACGGGCACAGCCAAGCTACCACAGCCAGAATAGCCTGTGTCAGATAGCGTTTTGTAGTCTTTTGCCTCATAATAGGTCGGTTAAAATAATGTTAGTGTATTGGTTAATTTTTAGTATAGTCTTTAAAAACAGGCCGGCACCGAGCCGAAAAACCGCTTGCAAATTTAACAATAATATAAAAGGTGTTTCAAGACAAAAATGCAAAAAATGTTAACTTTTGTTCGAAATCGTTTGCACGGTACAAATGATTGATTTACAGTTGATATTGTAAATATTCGAATTTTGTGTATATTATTCCGCCGATCTTAAGGTGTACCACAAAAAAAGCAGGCCATCCTTATGGAAAAGGATAGCCTGCCGTGTGATTGGGATATCGGATGCTCGCTCGTTAGGCCTCAGCCGGAGCGGCAATCACGTTGACGTAAGTGTGGCCGGCACGCTTTTGGAACTCTACAGTACCATCGACGAGGGCATAAAGGGTGTGATCCTTGCCCATGCCTACGTTAGCGCCGGGGCGGTTAACAGTGCCGCGCTGACGGCGGATGATGTTACCTGCCTTTGCAAATTGACCACCAAAAAGTTTCACGCCCAGTCGCTTACTTTGCGACTCGCGTCCGTTCTTCGAACTACCAACACCTTTTTTATGTGCCATAATGAACAGTAAATTTTAATGGTTTAAGCAACTACTTTCTTAATCTCAATCTGGGTGAAGCATTGGCGATGGCCGTTCTTGCGGCGATAGCCTTTGCGGCGTTTCTTCTTGAAAACGATGATGTGTTCACCCTTTACCAGAGGCTTAACCACCTCGGCAACTACTTTGGCACCTTCAACGGCAGGTGCGCCTACTGTAACAGCGCCGTCGGCATCAATGAGGAGCACTTTGTCGAATTCGATAGCATCGCCTTCTTTCTTGTCCTCGCCGAGGAAGTGAACGAACAAGCTCTTACCGGCCTCAGCCTTGAACTGTTGTCCCTGAATCTCTACGATTGCGTACATTTTAAAAATTAATGTTTAAAAGTTATACCCGTACGGCGGCCTCGACCAATCGTTCGCAATCAGCCATTAATTGCTATGATGGTGAGACACTTAGCTGAGCCTTTCGGTGTTTCGCGACTGCAAAGTTACAACATCTTTTTGGCCTAACCAAACTTTTTAGGAAATATTTTTTATGAAAAATGCGAAGTGGCATAATCTAAAAAATAAAAAATTGTGTAAAAGTGGTGTCGATTAGAACAATTATTTGTAAATTTGCAGCCGCTTAAATAAGAAATTTTCAACAATTGTTCAAAATCAATAACTTACAATGAAATCTACAAAGAGTATTCTTCAACAGAAACGTGCCGCTTACGAGCCCAAGTTGCCTGCTGCTATCAGTGGCTCGGTTAAGCTGGTAGAGGGCGCCGCAACTCAGTCGGTTGCCGATCAGGAAGAAATCAAAAAGTTGTTCCCCAACACTTACGGTCTGCCCGAGCTGACCTTCGCCGCTGAGGCCGCCCCGAGCGCGCAAAGCGTGAAGTGCGACGGCACTATGAACGTGGGCGTAATCCTGTCGGGTGGTCAAGCTCCCGGCGGACACAACGTGATTAGCGGTCTGTTTGACGGCCTAAAGAAGTTGAACCCCGACAACCGTCTCTACGGTTTCTTGATGGGACCCGGCGGACTGGTTGACCACAACTATGTAGAACTCACCAAGGACATAATCGACGACTATCGCAACACCGGCGGTTTCGACATCATCGGTTCGGGACGTACCAAGCTCGAGAAAGTCGATCAATTCGAGAAAGGCCTCGTTATTCTGAAAGAACTCGACATCAAGGCGCTTGTCATTATCGGTGGCGACGACAGTAACACCAACGCCGCTGTGCTCGCCGAGTACTATAAGGCTCACAATGCCGGTGTGCAAGTGATCGGTTGCCCTAAAACCATCGACGGCGACCTCAAGAACGAACTGATTGAGACTTCGTTCGGCTTTGATACCGCCACCAAGGTTTACAGCGAGGTGATTGGCAACATCCAGCGCGACTGCAACAGCGCCAAGAAGTACTGGCACTTCATCAAGCTCATGGGACGTTCGGCAAGCCATATCGCGCTTGAGTGCGCTTTGCAGACTCAACCCAACGTGTGCATCGTGAGCGAGGAAGTAGAGGCAAAAGCAATGACTCTCAACGATATCGTTAACAATATCGCTGACATCGTGGCCAATCGTGCCGCCGCAGGCCTGAACTTCGGCACAGTGCTCATCCCCGAGGGCTTGATCGAGTTTATCCCCGCGATGAAGGCGCTTATCGCCGAGCTCAACGACCTGCTCGCCGCCCACGCCGAGTTCGCATCCCTCGACACCGAGGCTCAGCGCGCATTCGTGCTCAAGAACTTGAGCAAGGAGAATGCCGCTACCTTCGAGAGCCTCCCCGCAGGCGTCGCTCGCCAGCTCACGCTCGACCGCGACCCCCACGGCAACGTGCAAGTGTCGCTCATCGAGACCGAGAAGCTGCTTAGCGAGATGGTAGGCAAGCGCTTGGCTCAGATGAAGGAAGAGGGTAAGTACGTAGGCAAGTTCTCGGCTCTGCACCACTTCTTCGGATACGAAGGACGTTGCGCCGATCCGTCGAACTTCGACGCCGACTATTGCTACGCTCTCGGCTTCAACGCCACGTTGCTCATCGCTTCGGGCGCTACGGGCTATATGTCGTCGATCCGCAACCTCGCCAAGCCCAGTAGCGAATGGCAGGCCGGTGGTATTCCCATTACCATGATGATGAACATTGAGCGTCGCCACGGCGAGCTCAAGCCGGTAATCAAGAAGGCGCTCGTCGACCTCGAGGGCAAGCCTTTTAAGGCGTTCGCCGAGAAGCGTGACCTCTGGGCACGCGAGACCTGCTACGTCTATCCCGGCCCCATCCAGTACTTTGGCCCGAGCGAGGTGTGCGACCGCACCAGCTGCACCCTCTATTATGAGCAGTGCTGATAACCTATAGACGATAATATTTAATCCTTTTTTACAGCTTGCAACCTCTTGCGCTCGCGTGCCCGCCTTCACCGGTCGAGCCGCGGTGCAAGAGGTTTTTAGAGTATTATGGAAGATGTAAACGCATTGATTGAGAACCACGAGGTTACATCGCGCTTGCTCGGACTGCTACAGTTGCCGTTCGCCGAGCAGTTGGAAGCGGCCACGGTGAGCGCCGACACGCAAGTGCTGGTCAATCCGCGTGACGGAGTGCTGAAGGTGGTGTCATGTGGCGAGATGCTCGGCGAGGATGAGCAGGAAGCGTTCAAGTTGCGACTACATGGCGACGTGGTCACGCGAGCGCTCGCCCGGTCGTCGATAGCTTTGCCCCGGTTGCGCCGCATTGCCGAAGCCTGCCTCAGTGGCGAGATTACCACCGTCGACGAGTTGCGCCTGCGCCTTGAGCGCCGCACGAGCGCTATCTTCTTCGTCGCCCTCATTCTCTTTATAGCGGTCTGCCTCGCCCTACTTTATTTCTTCTCACATTAAACTCGAGTATTTGTCACAAGCGGAGGCGGTAGGCAATGGTCGCGGGTGTTTTTTGGACAACGAATTACACGAATTTGCAATCTCTAATTTTTCGAAATGCTCTAATATTTCGAAATTGGGGTTGAAAAGATGACGGCGGAGCGTTAGAGCTTCGCCGTCGGGGAGTTTTTTAGAGCTTTCTTTATTTAGTTTTTTAATTGTCTAATGGTTATTGAGTCGTGTGTGTGGGTAAAGAAAAAATTGTTGTCAAGCGAGAGCCGATGCCTCGCCGTCGTCAAGGAAGTCACGCACGTAATTTGCGAGCGTGGTGCGGTCGATGCTCAGTTGCTTTGCGATGAGCCGTAGCGGCACCTCCTGCTCAAGCATACGCTTGATGTCCTTCTCCTTGTTGTAGAGCTTGCGCGTGGTGCGGTTCGACTTGCTTCCGAACGGGCGTCCGAGCGTCACGCCCTCGGCTCGCTTTCGCGCGAGCGCCTCTTTTGTGCGCAGGCTGATGAGGTTGCGCTCAATCTCGGCGCTGAGGCCGAAGGCGAAGGCGAGCACCTTGCTCTGGATGTCGTCGCCCAGTCGGTAGTTGTCCTTGATGGTCCACACGCGACATTCCTTTGCCATGCAGATGTTGAGGATTTCCATAATCATGAACAAGTTGCGGCCTAAGCGCGAGATTTCGCTGCAGATGATGGTGTCGCCCTTGTGTACACGTTTGAGCAGGCGTCCGAGTTGGCGCTTGGTGTAGTTCTTTGTTCCACTGATTGTTTCTTCAATCCAGCCGTCGATCGCCAGTTCCTCCTTCAGGCAGAACTTCTTGATCTCGAAGCGCTGGTTTTCGACCGTCTGTCGGTCGCTGCTTACTCTGATATAACCATAGATCATGATGTGAAAAATTGATTAAATGTTAATAAATAAAGTGTAATAGAAAAATACTTCCCGCACAAAATTAGTGAAAAATTGCGAATTATTGAGCGTGATAGTGAATAAATTAGTTATGTTTTTTACGAATTTGAGTGTAGATATGGGGATTTTGTTGTAAATTTGCGCTCTGAAAAAGCGTTAGGCTATGGAAATGATAAGCGAAACACGATATGCCGACGGCACGATGGTGTATGGCTACGACTTGTCGAAAACCACGTCGGAGCGACTGGCGGCGCGTTGCCGCGAGCTGGGGCTTGAAGCGTCTGTTGAGGCGAAAGCCGAGAGCCGACGACGCGAAGTGCTTGGCGAGCGGTTGCTGCTGTGGAATGCCTTGGCGGCGAAAGGCCTCGGGCATAACGCCGACCGCGCGCCGCTTGTGCCCGATGTGGCAGGCTATGTATCGATTGCCCACACGCGCTCAACGCTACTGCTGGCTATAAATACGCGGCACCCTATCGGTATCGACCTTGAGGGATATCGAGAGCGGGTGCTGAGGGTGCGCGATGCTTTCCTTAATGAAGGCGAGCGGCAATGGCTTGCCGCCACCGATCTTATGTGTCACGTTGTGGCATGGACTGCCAAAGAGGCTGTCTTCAAGGCGATAAGTAGGCGTGAACTCGTCAGCAACTATCGCGACCAGATTGTGTTGCGGCCCTTCGCCACGCCTACTAAAGGCGCGGTTCTGAGCCATAACGCCACTTTCGGCTTTCGCCGGTTCAATCTCACATCCGTGGCGGGCGACGACGAGGTGTTCACCCTTGCCGTGGAGCAAAACGACAATATATAATAATGTAACAAAATATTGATTGAAACGATGAAATTAAGCAAAACATTACTGACAGTCGCAACCGTGGTCGCGGTAGCGATGATGGGCACAGCCACTGCGCTGGCGTGCACCAATCTGCTCGTGGGCAAGAACGCGTCGACCGACTGCTCTACCATTATCTCCTACGCCGCCGATAGCCACAAGCTGTACGGCGAGCTGCAAATCCTTCCCGCCGCCGACCATCCGGCGGGAGCAATGCGGAAAGTGGTGGAATGGGACTCGGGTAAGCTGCTTGGCGAAATCCCCGAGGTCGCGCACACCTATCATGTGACCGGCAACACTAATGAATGGCAACTGACCATTGCCGAGTCGACTTTCGGCGGCCGTCACGAGCTTGCCGACAGCACCGGCCTGCTTGACTACGGTAGCCTAATCTGGATTACCTTGCAGCGGGCAAAGACCGCGCGCGAGGCTATTACCGTTATGACCGACCTGGTGGCGAAATACGGCTATTGCAGCGAGGGCGAGTCGTTCTCGATTGGCGACCCCAACGAGATTTGGGTGCTCGAGATGGTGGGCAAAGCCGGCAAGGAGAAAGGCGCCGTGTGGGTGGCGATGCGCATCCCCGACGATTGCATCAGCGGCCACGCCAACCAGTCGCGCATCTATCGCTTCCCGCTCAAGGATAAGGCCAACTGCCTCTACAGCAAGGATGTGATCTCGTTTGCCCGCAAGATGGGCTACTATAGCGGCAAAGACGAGGACTTTGAGTTCTCCACCGCCTATTCTCCGGCCGACTTCGGCACCCTGCGCGGCTGCGACGCTCGCGTGTGGGCCTATTTCAACCGTTTTGCCCAGGGTATGGACAAGTACTTACCTTACATCAACGGCAAGAAGGGCGCCGAGAAGCTCCCGCTGTGGGTGAAGCCTACGGCAAAGGTGAGCGTGCGCGACGTCCAGGATATGATGCGCGACCACTTTGAGGGCACTCCTTTCGATATGACACAAGACCCCGGCGCCACCAACTACTATGGCGTGCCTTATCGCTGGCGTCCCATGGAGTTCAAGGTCGACGGCGAGACCTATTGCATGGAGCGCGCTATCGCCACGCAGCAAACCGGATGGGTGTTTGTGGCTCAGCAGCGCGGATGGCTGCCTCGCGAGGTGGGAGCGCTGGTGTGGTTTGGCGTCGACGATGCCAATACTGCCGTGTTCGTGCCCATCTACGCTTGTAGCACCGAAGCTCCCGAGAGCTACCGAGTGGGCAAAGCCGACCTCTATACGTTCGACTTCGACGCCGCTTTCTGGGTCAACAATCTGGTGGCTAACCAATGCTATAGCCGCTACTCGATGATGATACCCGACGTGCGCCGCGTGCAGGGACGCCTCGAGAACCGCTTCGCGCGCCAGCTGGCCGACGTCGATGCTAAGGCGCAGGCTATCCTTGGCCACGACCGCAATCAGGCCATAGAGTTCCTGACCAACTACAGCATCAACCAGGCGCAGGACGCCACTCGGCAGTATCAAGACCTCGCCAAGTACCTCTTTGTTAAGTACCTCGACGGCAACGTGAAGAAAGAGGAGAACGGCCAGTTCAAGCGCTCCGAGACCGGAATGCCCGTTTCGCCCGTGTACGGCGGCTATACCCAGGACTACTACAACACCGTTGTGAAAGGCAGCGGCGACCGCCTGAAGGTAGTTCAGCCCGAGAAGTAACCCACCTCACATTTTGAGACGATCAAAAAAACGGCTACCGCGATAAATTTCGCGGTAGCCGTAATTGTTATATAACTAAACTGTTGAAAATCTGTTTAGAAGCGTACGCCTAAGGTGAGGGCCACGTGGTTGTTGTGGGTCGAGACTTTGTCCATTACGCCGAAGTCCATTTGGCTGGTGCCGTCGTCGGCGGTGTAGTAGCTGGGCGAATAGGCGTGGTATTTGCCGTCGCGTGCCTGGTGGATGTAGGCCAGGTCGGCGTAGAAAGCGCGATAGCGATAACCGATACCGCAGGTGAAGTACTGCGTCTTGGTGTCGTAGCGGTAAGCGGGGTTGTTGCTTACGGTGTAGACGCCCTCGGTGCCTTCCTCAATGTTCTGGTCCTTGATGGGCGACGACTGGTAGCTGTATCCGGCGCGAATGCTTACGCTTGGCGTTACGCGGTACTCACCGCCCACGCGCACGATGTGGCTCGGCTTGAAGTAGCTCTTGATGTCGGCTTTAACGTCGGCCCATTCACGGCTCGAGCGATAGTCATAGAATCCCATGGTGTTGTAGCCCATGTATTCGTAGTCGATGCTGATGATACCGCTCTTGCCGATTACGCCCGCCGCACCGGCCATGAAGCGCCACGGCGTGTGGAAGTTGTAGCGCACGGCGTTCGACAGTCCGCTGTTGCCGGCGTGCTCAACACCGTTGTACTCGGCCAGCGAGTTGGTGTACTTATAGGCCGAGGTGGTGCCGTAGGTATCGCGCAGCTCGTAGAAGGTGGGCGTGTGGAACGCGAAGCCAAGTCGCAGCTCGTTGATAGGCTTAACGATGAAGCCGAGCTTGAAGTTGTAGCCGGTGCCGCGCGTGCGAAGGTAGTTCTCCCAGCCCCACGAGGCGTCGCCGTTGACGATGCCCGGATTGTCGAGTTTCGGGTTGTTGATTTGGTACGAGTCGTACAGTCCTTCGCCGTAGTAGGTGTAGCTGTTATACTGCATATCGTTGATGCCGAAGCCCAAGCCCCACGAGAGGATGTTGGCGAAGTTGCCGCCCAGGGTAATGCTATACTCGTCGGTGTGGCCCCATTCCTCCACCTCGTATTCGCCGAAGCCGGTGGTTCCGTTGCCCATCAGGCCGCCCCACAGCGTGCTGCCGTCGGCTTGCTTATAGGGGTTGATCATATAGCTGTTATAGGCCAGAATCGAGGCCCAGGGTATTCCCTTGTCGCTATAGTAAGCGTCCTTGTTGCTCAGGTCGGCCTCAGTCCATCCCGCCTCGTTGGTGCGGTCGGCGATATAATTTGACATGCTTGAGCTGAGGTTCTGCGAGCCTCCGAAGTGGCGATGAAACTCGTTGGTGCGGTTGTAGCTGAATCCCCAGTTGAAGTTCTTGAGGATGTCGCTGTTCACCTTCATCGCTCCCACGTAGCCTATGTTGTTGACGATAAATCGGGTTTTGTTGAAGCCCATGTTGTTGTGGTCGACCGAGCTCTTGTTGAAATCGAGGCTCATGGTGATGCCAACGTCGCTGCTGCGATATACGCCTATGCCGCCGGGGTTCTGGTTGAGCGTCGACAGGTCGCCGCCCAAGGCGGTGTAGGCTCCTGCCATCGACATTGAGCGCGCGGTGCCACGGAGCTCGTTCTCGCTCAGCTTAAGCGCGTCAAAAGCCGCTTGAGCGTTGGCCAACAGTGGAAGAGTGCAAAGTGCTAATGCAAGTATTTTTGTCTTCATAATCTTATTATAAAATGTTGTCGATTATATTGTTGTCAAGAGGTTCGCCGCACGCTTCGGCACAGAATTGATTGATGATGATGCGCTCAATCGTTGCCGCCGGATGTGACGGCGAAACTCTCGCGTTGAGTCACTAATTAAGAGGTGTGGGGTAGGAGGGTGGGACACTTATCTGCGTCGTCCGCCGCCACCGCCGC
>JAFVDY010000096.1 GCA_017478265.1 Muribaculaceae bacterium
CGTGGGCTTCCGCCTCACCAAGCGCGACAACCAGTTACTTATGCTACTCTTCTACGACGGCTATGGCGAGAACCTGCTCGACTACAACAAGTATCACTGTCGCCTGCGCATCGGCCTCCTCATCCGCCCCACCTTCTTCAGCGATTTCTGATTCCACATTGACAAACCAATTCGAATTCGGGCGTGAAAGCATGACTTTCGCGCCCGAATTTGGTGTGAAATCGTTACTTGGTCAAAACGGGTTTTAGTCTCCGAATGTGAGAGGGGTAGGGGAGTAGCCGAGCGGAAGCGGAAATATGGTTGCGCACGTCACGTTCCACGCATTACCTTTGCCCCGAGTTAAATTAAAAATTAAAAATGAAAAATGCAACCACTGTCCCAACCGCCACCTGTAGGGGCGACGCATGCGTCGCCCGCGTGCCCCTACCCATTGAAAACCAACAACAAATGTAGAGCCGCCCCATGCCGCGTTTCGCGTCCGCCACCAGTGTCCCACCCCCCTCCGATGTAAAATGTATGATGTATGCGACTACTGTCCCACAACCCCTAAAATAGTTGTTATGAGTTGTTATTTAGTTGTTCCAAAGTTGTTGTTTTATACCGTCCGCAAAACCGTCCACCCAGAGTCCCACCAGAAAACCTACCAGAAAAAAACGTTGAAATTTGGCGATTTGGAGGTTTTTTATTACCTTTGCGGCATATAATTGAATATAAAAGAAGAATCTATGTCCAAAGTTTTACTTATAAACGGATCGCCGCACAAGCAGGGTAACACCTTCACCGCGCTTAGCGAGGCCGCGCGCGAACTCGAGCGACAAGGCCTCGAGACTGAAATCGCCTGGATTGGTACCAAACCCATTCGCGGCTGTATCGCCTGTGGAACCTGCAAGATGAAGGGCAACGGACACTGCGTGTTCGACGACGACATCTGCAACGAGACCATTGACCGCGTCAACGCCGCCGACGCGCTCATCATCGGAGCGCCCGTCTACTACGGTGTGCCGCCGGGCCAGACGTTGGCGCTAATCCAGCGAATGCTCTTTGCCGGCGCCGAGGTGGCCAACAAGCCGTTCGCCGCAGTCGCCATCTGTCGCCGAGGGGGCTCGTCGGCAGCGTTCCAAACGCTGCAAATGCCGTTCCAGATGGTGAACGCGCCCATCGTCACCTCGCAATACTGGAACATCGCTTTCGGTCTCGACCCGGGCGAGGCCGCCGCCGATGCCGAGGGTATGCAGACCATGCGCCAAATGGCACGCAATATGGCGTGGATGCTACGCTCCATTGCCGGTGCGGCACTCCCCGCTCCCGAGCAGGAGCCCTGGCAGCCAACCCACTTCATCCGATAACCAATCACTTGTCTTTTTATTGAAATATAATTATTTGTAAACTAATAAATTATTAGATTATGAGAAGATTCTTGTTACTTTTGACGGTCGTTTGCTGCGCCCTAAGCGCGAGCGCGATCAACTTTGAGGTCGGCGACATCAGTTATAGCGAGTATCGCTCCGGCAAGTCGGTGGTAGTTAACGGCCTTTCAGCTGCCGGAAAGAATGCCTCCAATATCTTTATCCCGGGCTGGGTAAACTACAATGGTATCACCTTCAATGTGGAGATTATAGATGTAACCGCTTTCTATGAGGAGTATTCCATCAAGAGCGTCTCAATCGAATACGGCGTAAAGCAAATCATGTATGCCGCCTTCAAAAGTTGCGCCAACCTCGCAACGGTTTCTATTCCCAGCTCTGTCACCTCCATTGGAAAAGAGGCATTCGCCAACACAAACATCAATGATATCTATTTCAAATGCCTCGATATGCCCACCATCGCCGACGACGCTTTCGCCGGAGCGGGCCTGGCGGGATGGCGAGTGTGGTCTCCTACACAGCCGGCTTCAAATAAAGCCAAGGCCGTTACCGCTCTGGCGAATGTAAATCCTACTTATGAGGTGGATGCCAACCAATGCTGCGACGTGAAATCTGATGGCTTGTGCTATATCACCACAAAGGCATCCACCACAACTTCCGACGGCGAGCTCACTCTCGTGGGGCCGGTTAACTATAGCGGCAATCTCACAGCCAACTGGATTTCGTTGTCGCGTTCTGATGCCGGCGTGACAGGACACCGCTACTCGCCGGTAGCCATCGCCGACGAGGCTTTCTACAAGAGTAGCACCATCACAGGGGTCACCATCCCATCTCACTACAAGACCATAGGCAACAACGCGTTTAGTAAATGCTCAAAGATTACCTATGCCACCATCGGAGCGAAAACAATAGGAGAATACGCTTTCTATGCATGCGACATGCTGCAAACGGTAACTCTTAATGAAGGCGTGACCGAAATCGGTCTCAACGCTTTTGATTATCTGACGGCCCTCACCACAATGTCAATCCCTTCGACACTCGAGACCAATAATTCCGATTTCTACCACAACATCAAAATGCAAAAGTATACCGGCAACACCGACCGCAGTAAAACTTTCTTCGTATCCGACAATGGACTATTGTATAAGAAGGTTGACGGCCGAATCTCGTTGCTGCACTGTCCGCCATACGCCTCGATTACCTCTGTGCCCGACTATACTAACACCATTTTGTCATTAGCGTTCAAGAGTTTTCAGGGCACAACGATGGTCCTGCCTTTTGGCGTGAGGGCTATTTATCAAGAGGCCTTCGCCGAGTCGCCAAATCTCAAGTATGTCAACATTCCGAGTTCGGTCTCTTACCTTCAGCCGCAACATCTGTTCGCCTCTTGCCCCAACTTGATTCACCTACATATTAATTGCGCCACTCCGCCAAGCATGACTTCGTTCTCCACTATGTTCGGATTAAGTCACAATAGCAGTCTCCTTGTGAGTGTGCCGGGGCAATTCCTCGACGACTATAAAAACGCTACGGGATGGAAAGACTATGCCGGCCGTATCACTTACGGGGCTGTCGACTTGCACACCTACGAAGCAGGGCAGCATTGTTATTACAGGCTTGATATTTTCAATAAATTGGCCTATGTGGCATACGCCAGCGACACCTATCGCGGTTGGTCGACTGAGAGCGATGTCACAGGCAACACTGTCGTGCCTGAGAAGGTATACTATAAAGGCGATTACTACACCGTAAAAGGTATCGACGACTATGGCATGATGTGGGCAAAAAACCTCTACCTCACACTGCCCAAGACAATCACTTATATCGGCCGCGGAGCCTTTTATCGCGCAAGCTTTGGATCTGACCTCGATTTGTTTCACTGCTCTAATCTCACATCAATAGAACCAGACGCTTTCCACATGAGCAACCGCCGCAATATCATCCTGCCGCCAAGTAGCATCGATGTGGGCAACAACGCCTGGGAGGTGGACGCCGACCGATGGAACGCTTATTACATCTATGTACCCGTCGACAAAGTGTCGTTCTATTACAACGCGGCGAATAAATTTACCGACAACAAGGGTAACCGTTTCGACAATTTCGTGACCGGCTACCTGTTGCCAACCGAGAAAGGAAAAGCCGCCGCTTTCGCCAACCCCTGGGACTTCTCATGTAACGCGCCCAACAACGACAATCTAAAGTATCTCACCCTCTACAAGGTGACCGGCATCGACGCCTCGCAAGCCAAAGTGAGTACCGAGGCGTTCTCTTCAGCCAACATCTCTACCGCAATGGGCGGAGGCAACGGTTTCCTCTATCAGCTCGATGGAACCGACTATAAATACATCAAACTGCTGAACCGTAGCTCCGTCAACACCTACAACAACAACCGACTGCGCAGCTATCGGGCTCTCAGCGGCAACACCGAGACGACGCAACCCAACTCGTGCTATCTCACGTTCAACAGTAGTAGCCAGAAATTTGAAACAGCTATGATAACGGGCGCGTCGTCCTCCACGTCGTGGCCATTCAGCGGCAACACCGCCTACATCCAAGGCGACACTCGCCTCAATATCGCCAGCGGTTACGCGGTCGACTTCCTGTCGGCACTTACCGGCGACCTTAACGGCGACGGACAAGTGAACGCCGCCGACGTGAGCGAACTCTACGCCGCCATCCTGCGTGGCGACACCAACTCGCGCTACGACCTCAACGGTGACACCCAAGTCAACGCCGCCGACGTCTCCGCCCTCTACTCCATCATCCTCGCCCAATAAACCTTTTCTCTCAGAAGAATAAATGAAGAATTAATATTCTATGGCATATCAGTTTGGGCAGACGTGGTGGGGCAACGAATGGTTGCGCTCGCTCGACGAGATTGACTACAGCAACCGCTTGCCACGCGGACGCAGCTATGCCGGACGCGGCATGGTGAAGAGCATCAGCGTAAAGGGTAACATGATTACGGCCAAGGTGCAAGGCTCGCGACGCACGCCCTACAAGGTGGAGCTGGTGGTGCCGCCATTCTTCGACGACGATATCAAACGCCTGGTCGACGAACTGCTCCGGCACCCGATCATTATCGCCCAACTGCTCAACCGCGAGCTCTCGCCCGCCGTGCTCGATATTGCCGGCAAACTCGGGTTGCGCGTGTTCCCGCAGCGCTGGACCGACTTCAAGATGCAATGCTCTTGTCCCGACTGGGCTGTGCCCTGCAAGCATCTGGCGGCCGTAATCTATATGATGAGCCGCGAGATTGACAATAACCCCTTCCTGGTGTTCGAGATGCACCGCGTCGACCTGCTCGGCGAGCTCGCCAAGCGCGGCATCACCATCGAGGCAAAGAAGATGATGGCGGTGGCACCGGCGGCCGACGCGCTCGACACGGTGAAGGCTTCGCCCGCCTCCGCTCTTACGCCCGAGAAACTCGACTTCTCGCGTCTGAGCGATATAACCGCGCCATTGGTCGACCTGCTGAGCGAGGCGCCATCGTTCTATCCCGGTGCCGACTTCCGTGCTATCTATCGCCGGGTGATGACGCGCACGGCAAAGGCCTGCCGAAATGTGTTCACCCGAGCGAAACACGCGCCCGTGTTCGCCGAGGGCGAACTCTCGCTCTCGCATCACGACTCTGTGGCCATCGAGGTGGATCGCGACTTGCGACTGAAGGTCATAGTAAGCAGCCTCAACCACGAACATCCTGACCTCTCCTTCGACAGTATCGAGCCGCTGATGTCGGCACTTAACGCCATCCGCGTCGACTTCCTCGACGACTATCAGCCGAGTGTGGCGGCGCTCAAGCAATCGCTGATGTGCGCTGTGCATCTGCTGGCTAACGGAGCCGTAGTGCCACAACTGCTGCGCCTTTCCGATAAGAGCTACTGCGTGAGATGGACGCCAGCCACCATCGATGAGCAGGTGAAAACCATTCTCCTGCGACTGGAGACTTGGCTGCCGCGCGACATGGTCACGGCACGCGTTGCTCCACGCAGGCGACC
>JAFVDY010000097.1 GCA_017478265.1 Muribaculaceae bacterium
CGACATCTGCGCACCGTCTATGTCGACGGCGCGTGGCGCACTGCCGAACTCACAAAGAAAGAGGGCGACGCTATCGCCGCCCTGGGGGTTGATATTACGTAATTTCGGGGAAGTTATGGGTAAAGTTACATAACGCACTGAAAATCAGCCGCCCGAGTAGCAATCGCTCCTCGGGCGGCTTTATATCCATCTGATTATCAGTCTAATAAGCCTAATATCTCGGTCACATTGGTTATTGTGCCGGGGTGCGTAACGGCATCCTCGTCGTCGGTCCAGCCTTTACCCTTGAGCCACAAGGTCTTGCAGCCGAGGCTCTCAGCGGAAAGAATGTCTTTCTTAAGGCTGTCGCCCACCACCAGCACCTGCTCGGCGGGCAACTCCAGAGCGTCCACTCCCAGGCGGAACAGCGTGGGCGAAGGCTTGCGCACGCCCACCACCGCGCTCTCGATTATTCCCTTGAAATAGTGGCGAATACCATACTCGCGAAGCACCGAGTCGATATTGCCGTAGAAGTTGCTCACAAGCATCATCGGATAGCGCGCCGCAAGCGACTCAAGCACCGGCTGCGCCTCGGCTATACACTCGCGGGCGGCATCGTCACAGTAATGGGCTATCTCTATGGCCTTGGTGAACACATCGCAGCAGCCTATCAGCCCACGCTTGGCAAGGTAGTCGAGTTCGAGACGCATCTTCTTCTCAAGCAGCGTGTAGAACACGTCCTGCGGCAGTATGTAGCGCACACGGGCAAGCTCACGCTCGGCATACACGTACGCCTCACGAAACTGCTCCTTTTCAACCGTCACACCCGCGGCTTGGTAACCTTTCCATATCACCTCGCTCCAGTGCACACCACGACTGTCGAGCGTCCCGCCATAGTCAAATATCACTCCTTTAATACTTTCCATCGCCCAGCGCTATTTATCATTGTAGTGTCCGTAAGCTGATAAAACCAGGACAACCACCTTGTCGTCTATTATTCTGTATATCAATCGATGCTTTTTGTTTATCCTTCTACTCCAGCAACCACTCATTCCACCTTTAAGTTGCTCGGGGCGACCGGTTCCCGATGTTGGATGCTCCTTTAGTTCCAAAAGCAGTTTGTCTGCTTTCTTTATGGCAGTGGGGTCGCTTTTAGCCAAGCGCTCAAAATCGGATCGAGCTTCCTTGGTGAACTCCAATCTATACATCGGCTCCGGTACGCTTTAAAAATGATACCAAATCTTCGTCGGGTAGCATTTCATAATACTCGCCATTACGATACTGTTGCTCCGAGAGCTTTATCTTAGCCTCGAATTCTTCCTTCGTCATAGCGGCATCATCAGTCTTCTGCGACGCTATTCGCTTGATGTACTTTATGACCTTCGACATTGCCGATTCATCGTCTAATATTGGCGACAATGTAAGAAGCAGTTCTTCTCGTAATTGTAATGTATTCATAATCTCAATGGTTTAATACTTTCCATCGCCCAGCGCTTTGGTGAAGGTTTTGCAGAAGGATTCATGACGCACAATCATGTAGAGCATCATGGCGTTGAGCACGATGAGCTCGAAGGCGAAATAGAGCCAGGGCACTTGCACTATCACGCTGATAAACATCGCTATAATGCGGGTGTTGAACGATAGCATATTGGTGTACTTCATCAGCGGCAGGCTCTTGACGCGGAAGTCGGCACGAAACTCGTCCGAAGCGTTCTCATCGCCAAAACGCTGCTTGAGCGCCGCACGCAGGCGTTGCATCCGCGGAGTGGTGCCCTCCTGCTGGCGGGTGTAGTTGCGATAAAACCACATCGTAACCTTAGCAAAGAAGTCTTTGCCCCACGACAGCTGCGCGTACTGCTCGTCGAGAGCTGACGTGCTGTCGAGCTCGCTCCCGTCCTTTCCCTTCAGAAAGTAGAGGTGGAACTGACGGTAGTAGTCGGCCATTGCGGCTTGCTTGGCATGGCAGATGCCGGCTAAGATGGCGAGCGTCCATATCGCCCAGTTGTGGGTCGAGAACCAATCGCCCAACAGCCGATCGCCAAAGTGCAACTCACGGAATACCAAAGCGAAATAGATGGCAACGAACCACAGGTCGCCGCTCACGCCGTCGAGAATGCGACCCAAGCGGCTATATTGCTTGGTGAGACGAGCCAACTGGCCGTCGGCACTATCGTAAGTATTTGCCCAGATAATGAGCAGAATACCCACATAGTTGAGCCACAGTAGCGGCGAGGCGCCATAGTAGAGCAGTATGCCGCCGCCCACGCCCAGGAAGATGCTGGCGATGGTGACCACATTGGGCGTTACACCCAGTTTCTCAAACAGTTTCGCCCAAGCGAAACCCATGGGGCGATAGAACCAAAGGTCAATCGTCTCCTCGGTATCCATGCTCTTGAGCGAGGCTTTATATTCTTGTTTTAATTCTTTAAATGTCATTTATTTATAAGTGTACAAGTGAACTCGTGTACGAGTGGACAAGTGTACAATGATAATTTATAATTATAATCACCTCTGCTTGATAAGGGTAAGGATTCGCTTGGCGATATGGGGTGCGGCCTCTACGCGGCACGGCGCGAAGCTGGGCCAGTCGTTGAAGTCGATAATCTGGATGTTACCGTCCGAGCCCACTATGCAGTCGCCACCATAGATCTCCACGCCCACCTCGGCGGCGGCGCGGTTGCAAATCGCCTTGAGGTAGTCGAGGTCGAAGCGCAGGCCCTGTGACTTGCCGTTGATGGCCTCGTGGCCGTACTTGCTGTGCCCCTCGTCGAAGGGGTAGAACCAAAAGAACCACGGAGTGTCCTTTATACCATAGAACTTGATAAGGTCGCCCACAAGGTGGATGTTGATTACGGCACGCTTGATGCCGCGAAGGAAGTATTCCTGCAGCACCTCCTGAGCCTCCTCGGGGTGCCGGACGTACGACACGTCCTCGCGGTGCTGGGCGTGGAAGTCGCCGCGCTTAATCCACGAGCGTTCCATGCCGGCGTCGCGAAGCTGCTCGGTCACGGCCTCATCGGTGTTCACAATCAGACTCTTGGGGTAAGGGATGTTGTTACCCAAGAGGATGCGCGTCATGCGCTCGCGAGTGCAGTTCTCGATGCCGTAGCCGGAGTTGATCACCAGACGGCCCTCGTCCTCAAGCTGCTGAAGGCGCTTTATCGACTCTTGCTCGCGACACATCGAGAGGATGATATCCTCGCGCACGCCGTCGCGGTTGAACTGTTCCTCGCTATATATAGCTACGTTGCAGCCTCGCTTACGAAGTTCCTCGGCGGTGCCGTTGAGGATGGCCGCATCGTTGCCGATATGGTTGGGAGAATAGGCTCCCGCACGCAGTATTCCTGCAATATTAATTGTTGCCATTTCTCGTTAAAATGATGATTTTGGAGCCGCAAAGGTAGTTATTTTTTCTCAAACAGCTATCAGAACGGCGAAAAAACGTGTCTTGCGAACCACGGTGGGTAACGGTTATAGATCGAAGGGAGGTATCTCGCTGAGGGGTAGTCCGGCCATGTCCTTGGGGCTGAGACGGAACTCGTCGGGACGCAGGCGCCAGTCGATACCGAGGGCCGGGTCGTCGAAACGCAGGCTCATCTCGCTCTCGGGACAATAGGCGTTGTCGACCTTATACTGGAACTGCGCGCTTTCGCTCAGCACCACAAAGCCGTGAGCCATTCCGCGTGGTATAAACAGTTGCTCGCCGCGCTCCTCGCTGAGCTCGACGGCAAGATGCTTGCCGAAGGTGGCGCTCGAGCGCCGCAGATCCACCACCACATCGAGCACGCGTCCTCGCGTCACTCTCACCAACTTGGCCTGGCTCCACTCGCCACGCTGGAAGTGCAAGCCGCGAAGCACGCCGTAGCTCGACACACTCTCATTCTCCTGCACCCAATGGATGTCGCCCACATGCTCTCGCAGCAACTCGGGCTTATACACCTCGCAGAAGTAGCCGCGAGCGTCGCCCAGTCGTTGTGGTTCTATAAGCCATACTCCTTTTATTTCCAATTCTTTGAATTTCATAATATCTGATTTACTTTTTAGTTCGTTTTTGCCACCACTTGCGAAGTTTCTTGTCAGGCAGACGCTTTATGGCGTCGTCGAGCCAAGACGCGAAGTCGGGGTCGTCGGTGAGCAGCACATCTACTATCTTCATCGTCTTGCTCTCGGGGTTTTGCCGCAGCCACGCGAGCCAAAGCTCGGGGTTACGGTAAATGAGTCGCTGCAGCCATTCGCCACTGGCCATCAGCCGATTGGCCGTAGCCTCGTTTCGTCGCAATTCGCGGGGCACATCGCCGCCGGCGAGCATTTGCAGCAACACATCGGGCAGATATGCCTCGTAAGCGGCGGGCACGACGCTATCGCTCTTGGGCCGCATAATCAGGTTGAGCAGGTTCCAGCCCGGGCCGAAGCTACAGCTGTTTTTCTCGGTCACGACATCAGGCTCCGGCTTGCGATCGGGTATAGAGCGGTTGGCTTGCCGCGTCATGGTCGAGCGGGACACATGGGTGGGCGAGGCTATTATGCCGTCGCTTCCGATAGCGAACGTCGACACCACCGTTCCGCGTTCGTCGTGCCAGCTTCCGCCCTTGTTGCCATAGCCCAGGCTATAGGCGCGGGTGACAGTGAGGGCGCTGTCGGTCAATTCGGTAAGGGTCTTCCCGGGTTCCATAAACACGCCATAATGTTCGTACAACCGCTCATCGGCCGCCAGCGCCACGTCGGCCGTGAAAGCGGCCACAGCGCAGTCAATCAGCCGTCCCGCCGCATCGTAGGTTGCGAGATAGGTGGCGTCGCGACCGTCGACGTCGGCGGGATATTTCACGTCTATCAGCAGGCACTTGCCGTAAGGCGCGGTGCTTTCGGCGGTGATTGTGACTTGTGCTTTTTGCGCCACCTGCGGCAGTTCGCACGCCACTCCGTTAAGCAAATCCACGTCGGCAGCCATCGCCATCCGCGCTATCATCATCATCACAAAAGCGAAATATACTCGTTTTATAGTCAAGCTCATAATATAACAATTTCAATGTCAGTCATCTTTGTCGCGTGGCTATTATAAATCGCTGTCGCGCATTGAAGTCGGTATAGAGCGTCGCGTCGGCAAAGCCGATGTCGACGAGCAGGCGCCGCGTGTCGGCAGCCATCAGCGGATTGATTTCCATCGCGAGGAGTCCGCCGTCGGCAAGCTGACGCGCGGCGTAGCGGGCTATGGCGCGATGGAAGCATAGCGGATCGTCGTCGGGCACAAACAGCGCTCCATGAGGCTCGTGAGCTATCACATGGCGCTCCATGGCCTGAGCCTCGCTCGGCAGGACGTAGGGCGGATTGCTCACTATCACGTTCCATGGCTCGCCGGCGATGCTTGTCGCGCTTAGGATGTCGGCTTGCAGCAGTTTTATCTTGGCGTTCAGCGCGGAGGCATTACGAGCCGCAACCTCGAGCGCCGCGGCGCTGATGTCGATTGCCGTCACTCGCGGGAAGTGTAGCGCTCTTGCGAGCGACAGGGCTATACATCCCGTGCCGGTGCCTATGTCGAGCACATTCAGGTCGGAGGCAAGGCTACAGCGATCCACCACCAAATCGACCAGTTGCTCTGTTTCGGGCCGAGGGATGAGCGTCGCGGGAGTCACCTCGAAGCTGTGGCCGTGGAAGCGCGCCTCGCCCAGCACATATTGCAGGGGCTCACCTTGCTCCAGCCGTGAGAGAATGGCGTCGATGCGCGCCGGGATGAAGTCGAGCAACTCATCGGAGTCGTGCATCACCATTTTCACTCGTGTCCAGCCTAACAAGTGCTCGAAGATGACGCGCGTCATCTCCTTCACCTCGCCGGCGGGATAAACACCATCAAGCCTGCGGCTTATCTCCCGTATAGCGTCACGCGTTGTCATCAATCACCTTACTTTATGAGTTGCTTGGCGAGGGGCGTGAGGTATTTGTCGACTTTGGCCAGAGGGAGTTCGACCTCGACGGGACCCATTGCCCCGTAGGAGATTTCGTAGCGGGGATAAGTGAGGAGCAGAGCCGTGTCCGACAGATAGAAACCTTTAGCGATATAGGGCGCGGCCTTAAACTCGTCCCACAGTTCGTCCCAAATGTTCATCGCTTTGAGTTCGGCTATCACCAGCGGCAAGGCTTTGTCGCTCACAATGTCGCCGATTTCGAGTTCGCGTCCGTGCTTGAGGTCATAGTTGAGATATTTTGTTCCTTCCGACGCCACGCCACCCATGAAGTGCTGACTGTGGAACGAGAAGGCGATGAAGTCGGCCGTTTGCCGTGCCACTTCCATGTTTACGTTGGCAAACAACATTTCGTCCTCAGCTTCCTCGGGAATAAATCCAAGAGGATGAACCTCCTTCATCTCGGTATCGGGAGCGGTGAGAGCGGTAATGGCGTCGTCCACGGTATTGAACACCGGTTTTGGGTCATCGCCATAGCCCACATAGTCGGCAAGACGGGTCAAGATGCAGCGTTGCAGCGGCTCAACGTCATGTTTGTCAAAGTGCTCAGGCATGAGCAGCGAGCACGAGGCGTTGTAGTAGCTGAAGTCGCCTTCCATCCTGATGCGGTAGAATGCCGGAGCGTCATACGATGTAAAAGTGCGTTTCTCGCCGCTCACGGTGAACGTCTGCTCGCTACGCTCCACAACGGGGTACTTCACCCTATCGAGGGCGAAAGCACCGGCGGCTGTAATCAAAGCCAGCGTTATTATCAACAGTTTCTTCATATCTTTCACATTTATAATAAAATAACACAATATCAATTAGACCGCAAAGATACAAACAGTTTAACAATCAGCCGTCGATTTTTGCCTTAAAAATGCTATCGGCCGCAACCATACTCTATAGCGGGCGTTTGCAGTCTTGCAGATTTATGCGAGGAATTGGCGGGCAGTTTCGATGTCGGCAGCGTGGTCCACATCTATTATCTTGCTGATTGAAAACGCCTTGAGATGCAGCCCGGCGTCAACGAGAGCACGCTGGAAGTTGCGCATGCGCGACTGTCCGGCCTCTATGCAGCGGTCGAGCACGGGAAATGCGGCATCGGTCATGGCGTAGATACCTCCCGAGACGTATTTCTCTCCGCCCCACGGCTTGTCGCGGAAGGCGGTGATATTCATAGTGGTGTCGCTGTCCACCTCGACATAAAGCGGTTTCTCGTCGTCGATAAACGGTGTCACAGCCCACAGTCCGTCGTGCTCACTATCAGCCTCGAAGGCTGCGATGTAGCGGGCGAAATCGGCCTCGTGAAAGATAGTGTCGACCGTGGTCAGGCAGAACTTGCCGCGTGGCAGCACCTTGCTCAGCTCCCATAGCGAGTGCATCGAGCTGGGCGTGGTTTTCACCACCAGACGCAGTAGCGGATTGCCTGCTGCGAGGCGCTCAAGGTGCTGTCGAACCTCGGTCATAAACTCATTGATAATGATGGTGACCGACTCGGCATTGCAGCGCATGAAGATATTAATCAGACGCTCGATCATGGGTTCGCCGTTGAGGTCGACAAGCGGCTTGGGCAGCGCTACGCCTTCCTGTGCCAACCGCGAGCCTTCGCCCGCGGCAATAATCGCATAATTCATTGTCGCTTAATGATTAAATCTAAAACAATATTATAGTCCGCCCATACCTTCGAGGGTGATGGGCTTACCTTTGAGCTTGCCTTTGAGCTGATTGCCGCCCCTATACATCTTTCCGGTGAATAGTTCCTTTCCATCATCGTCGACGATGGTGATAAGGCCGCTTTTCTCGTCGACACTGCCGCCGAATTCACTATCCTCGTCGAAACCCGGGCCCTCGATACGGGCCTTGAAATCGCCTTGAAAGTTGTAGATAGATATGAAATAGGTGCCATCGCTAAAGGGGTAGGTGCCGGAGATTATGGTCCACACCTCTTCGGTGGCGGGTTTACGCTTATGCCTGCGCGCTTTCTTCGCCTCGGCTGTCGACATCATGCCGCTGAGCAAAACGGCTGCGAGGATAACAAAAATCGTCTTTCTCATAAAGATTGCAGCGGTTTAAGTGGGTTATAAATCTTCGTCCTTGGTGAGGTCGAGCACCACGTTGTCCTTTCCGCGGTCCACGTAGAGTTTCTTGAGCGGGTTGCGTCGTGCCTCGTCGTATCGGCAACGGTTGCGGAAGATGTCGATTGCGGCATAGATTGCCTGACGCATCGAGTTCTCGTTGGCGACGCCCTTGCCGGCGATGTCGTAGCCGGTGCCGTGGTCGGGGCTGGTGCGTACAAAAGGCAGTCCGGCCGTGAAGTTGACGCCGTCGTCCTGCGCGAGTGCCTTAAAGGCGGTAAGGCCCTGGTCGTGATACATGGCGAGCACTCCGTCGAAGTGGCGGTACTGCTCCGATCCAAAGAATCCGTCGGCGGGGAATGGTCCGAACGCCAGCACCTTGTCGTCGCTGTCGAGCGCTTGCTGCATGGCCGGTATAATCACCTCTTTCTCCTCGTTTCCGAGCAGGCCGTTCTCGCCGGCGTGGGGGTTGAGCGAAAGCACGGCGATGCGTGGCCGCAGAATGTTGAAATCGCGACGTAGCGAGCGATTGAAAGTGCGTAGCTTCTCCACCACGGCGTCGACGGTAATGGCCGCCGGCACTTCGCTCAGCGGCAGGTGGGTGGTGACGAGCGCCACACGCAGTCGGTCGTTGAAGAGGATCATCAGCGCGCGGTCGTCGGCAGAGCCTGCGAGGCGGTCTTGCAGATACTCGGTGTGGCCGGCAAAGGTGAAGTCGTCACTCTGGATATTATCTTTATTGATGGGAGCGGTCACGAGCACATCGATGTTGCCCTGCTTGAGGTCGTTGACGGCGGCCTCGAGGGCGAGATAAGCGGCGTGGCCAGCCGCCTTATCAGGCTCACCGAGTGTGATTTTCACCTCGTCGAACACCTCCACAAGGTTGGCCATAGTGTCGCGGGGCTGCTGGCCGTCCTTCACGATATTCAGCTGATAACCTTGAATTTCTATCGCCTTGCGGTGATATGCGAGAGCTTTAGCCGAACCGTAGACCACCGGTGTGCACAACTCCCACATCTCAGGAGCTGCCAAAGCCTTAAGTAACACCTCGGGGCCTACACCGTTGGTGTCGCCTATTGTTATACCCACGCGCAGCTTATTCGGCGCGTCTTTTACATTGTCTTTATTGTTGTTAGCCATATAAAAAACATATTTTTCGTTGAAAAAAGCGTGCTAAATTACAACATTTTCACGACATGGCAAAATTTAACCGAAAAATAGCGTCACTGTAGCGTCACTACGCACCGTGGGACAGTGGTCGCGGGTGTTTTTTTTACCACGAATTTGCAACAACGAATTAACACGAATTTTCACGAATTATTTTTTGTTTGGGTGCGACAGTGGGGGCATTTTTAATTTTTCATTTATAATTTAACTCGGGCAAAGATAGTGGGAGAATTGCGCGAATGCAACCACATTTACGCTTTTTGTTTCTTGCACATCACACATCTTACAACTTATCCTCCTGTATAGTTATGAGAAGTGGGACAGGTGGGACAGTGGGTTTTTGTTAAAATACGTATTTATATGCGCATTATTATACATTGACTAATTCAGCTAACTACTTTAACCGCAATATGGCACAAATTTTAATGTTAAATAGAGAGCGTTTTTTGTCAGTTCATTTTTTTTTGTTAATTTTGCGGTCGATAAACTGAGAGATTAAATATTAAATGTTTTGGTTATGAACAGATTCCTATTAATGCTCACGATGTTTTTGTCGATGTTGCCGCAATTCTCGACCGCTGTCAACCTAAGCGATTACGTAATAGTCGAGCCCGGCAGCGTAATAGCAGGCGATCTCAACGACGATAAGCAAGTGAACGCCGGCGACGTATCCGCACTCTATGATGAGATACTCAAAGGCGGTTATAGCTCACTTGCCGACCTTAACGCCGACAATCAGGTGAATGTGGGTGATGTGGCCACCCTCTACGGCTACATCCTCAACGGCGCTCCCGCCTCCGGCGGCTCTGTACTGAAGCTCGTCGATTACATCAATGTTGACACCGACGTCCGTCAATATCACGAGTGGGTAGATGGTGAGGCGATTTTCATTGAGCTCGACGGTGACGCAGAAAACGTCTATGCCATGGTGCGCGAGGGCGGCAGATGGGTGCTGCGCGATGTGGCAGGCAATAACAAGCATGGTTTCCGTACCACAGGCGGCACGCTTACGGCCACCTATATCCAGCATCCCGACTTGAGCAACAGCACTGTGGATCGAATACCAATAAACCACGGCGACGTGGCCTTCTCGATGTACACTCCGACCTATACTGTAGACTTGCGCAACAACCGCTTCAATATCACGCTTGATATCACTTTCAGTCACGGCAATCTCTCGCGTGTCGACATCAGAGGCGCTAAAAGCGGTGACTACTTCTATCGTGTGACGCACTATGAGGCTGTGACATCAATAGGCGGGAAGACCACCGAAAAGTCGACTGAGGCTCCGGTAATCGACCTCGATAAGGAAGGCGGAACAGGTCACGCATACGGAATGTGGACCGCCGGCACCGACTACAGCAACGTGCTCACGTTCCACTATGTGACAGCCTCCAACGGCTACGCCCACTCCATGGGTTTTGCCTACACGCTAATGCCGGCGGGATACTATAGAAGTATTTACGCACCCGGGTTGAACGCCTGGTCGCGCGACTTGAGCATGCGCTGCTTCAACAGCGATGACCAGACGAACTACAAACAGAAACCTTTAGGCTCCACATCATTCAATATGAACGTGGGGTCGCAACTGAGTCTGCGGTCGTACGACGGAGAGCGCATTGATACACAAGGCTCCATCACCTCGGCATCGTCGAGCAACACAGCTGTAGCTACGGTAAGTGTCTCGCAGCCGGAGCAGGTGATAGTGGTGGCGAAAAAAACAGGAACGACAACCGTCACCGTCACCCACAAGACACGTGACAGCAAGACCTCGACCTACACTTTCAACATCACTGTCAAGCCCACCGTGTGGGCTGCAGGCAGTTTCACATCTAACAACGTAACCAAGCCCATGCTATGGCGCAACAACTATAGCCGCCAATCCAACCTCAACACCAATCTGGATGACGTTAGCGGTATGGTAGCCCATAATGTGGCTGTGCACGGCGACAAGGCTTATGTGATGATCCGCAAGGATAACACAATATCGTCGTTCAGCAATGGCACTGCGATGATAGCGCGCAGCACGTCGGCCAACGGCGGCGGGTATTTCACGAAATATAAATCAGGCCTTACAGGCAACTCCTACACGTACTGCAGCACCTATCTACTACGTTCCATTCCCCGCATGTGTATGAGTCTTGCCGGCGACGTTTATTACACATCGTCGTATATCGATCCGGAAAAGAATTACCACACCACGCAGGTTTACAAGAACTCGACGCTTCTGCAGACCATTCCGGGCTATGTAGTGAACGATATGGCCTACGACGAGAGCACATCGCGATTATACCTGGCCGGCATGGCAAGCGACTATCATTCCACCCCGGCGTGGGAGATGAAGGCCCACCTGGCAGTGATTGACAACAACAATAACATTTCTTTCTACACCAAAACGTGCTGGATGAACCTACTGGCAGTCGACAACGGCGCGGTGTACATCCTCAGTGAGACGTTTTACAAAGGCTCGTATGGCTATGGCTGGGGTACCAACTATAAATTCTTCATGCGTTATACCCCATCCGGCGGTCTGGCGATGTATGCCGGAACCGACAATGGCAACGGCCTGCGCTTATTTTCCGCGGGATATTACAGTGACGGCAAACATTATCCGTTCGCGGTTGACAACAATACATTATACTACGCAACGTCGTACAACGCCAGCGACTATCACTACCGACCTGTCAGATATGAGGCCGGAGCGAGCGCAAGTGTTGTAGATGAGAGTGCTGTCGAGCAAGGCTGGGTACTGCTTCAATTCACAGTGAAGAACGGCACATTATACGGCATCGGCAAGAAAATCTCCGGCTCGGAATACGCTGTTATAGTCTCTCCCGCCAACGACCTGTCGCAGATGACAACCACTCCACTTGATTTGCCGGTGGGCACAACCGACGTGTCGGTGCGCTCGATATGCGTTCAAACCTCAATGACCGACTGACAATCGTGCTGAAGAAAGGCCAAATACCGGTGACGGTGGTGATTCCGCTATATCGCACGACACTCAGCGAGATTGAACGTTGGGCGCTGGAGCGCAATTTGTCGCTTCTCAAGCCGGAGCGTGACATTGCCGTGGTGTGCCCCGAGGGACTTGATCTGTCGCCACTCGAGAGCGTGCTTGGCATCGCGGCGGGCCGCTGCCGCGTAGAGCGCTTCAACCCGCAATTCTTTGCCGGTCGTGAGGGATATAACCGGTTGATGCTCAGCACGGAGCTATACACACGTTTCGCCCGCTCGCGATATGTGCTGATTTTGCAGACCGACGTCGTACTCTTCGCCGACGAGCTCGACCGCTGGTGCGCCGCCGGTTACGACTATATAGGCGCTCCGTGGCTACCCGCTCGCGGCGAGGTGGAGGGCTGGAACGTCTTGGCCCGCGCCTCCTACGCTCTGCGGCGGTGGCTATCACGGCTGCGAGGCGGATTCAGCCCTATGCAGCTCAAATGGAAGGTGGGCAACGGCGGCTTCTCGCTACGCCGCGTCGAGGCTATGCTGGACGTGGTAACACGCCATCGAGCCGAAATCGACGACCTCGACCACAACCGCGTGGAGAACTTCGAGGACGTGGTGCTGAGCGTGCGTGCCGCCGAGCAATGGCACGAGCCGCTACGCGTTCCCGATGCCGCCACGGCGGCACAATTCGCCATCGAGAGCCACCCGGCGATGGCGATGCGCATCAACGGCGGCCGCCTGCCAATGGGTGCCCACGCCTTCTACCGCCGTCGCAACCGCGCCTTCTGGCAGAAGCGCCTGCCCGAGCTAACGTTATAAAAACTACAACTTAAACAACTTATTTATAGATGTTAATCCAATTATCGAATGCTCGAGAATAATGAGGAAACAATAAACTATAATAACGAATGAAACATTTAATTGCAATCATGGCTATAGCACTTGCCTCACAGGGCATAGCCCAAACGAAACTCAACTATCCCGCCGCACGGCGCGACGGCACAGTCGACAACTACTTCGGCACTTCCGTGCCCGACCCGTATCGCTGGCTTGAGGACGACAATAGCGCCGAAACAGCCCAATGGGTGAAAGCCGAGAACGCCGTCACTCAGGCTTATCTCAAGAAAATCCCGTTCCGCGACAAGGTGCGCCGCCGCATCACCGAGCTCGCCAACTACGAGAAGATGGGCACTCCCTTTGTGGTGAAGGGCAAGATGTACTTCTTCTTCAACGACGGCTTGCAGAACCAAAGCGTGCTCTACCAGTGCGACAGCACAGCCACCACACTCGACGCGAAGAGTTCGCGCGTGATCCTCGACCCGAACAAGCTGTCGACCGACGGTACGGTAGCGCTGCAACAACTCAACTTCTCGCACGACGGCCGCTACCTCGCCTACGTAATCACCCGCAACGGCAGCGACTGGAACGAAATATACGTGATTGACCTCACCACCGGCCGGCAACTCGACGACCACATAGTGTGGGCGAAGTTTACCGACGCGCAATGGCTGGGTGACGGCTTCTTCTACAGCGCCTACGACGCTCCCGAGGACGCCAAGTCGAGCAAGAACGAGTATCACAAGGTGTACTACCACAAGCTGGGAACACCGCAGAGCGACGACTATGTGGAGTATCGCTCCATGACCAACCCGCTACTCTTCTATCAGGCCAGCGTGAGCGACGATGAGCGTTTCGTGTTTATGTGGGAGAGCGGCGGCGACGGCAACTCGCTCTATGTGAAGGATCTCAAGGACCGCAACCCGCATTATGTGTGCCTGGCCAACGACATGAAGTACACCAACAGCCCTATCGGTATTGATAATGGTAAAATCTACGTCATGACTAACGCCGGAGCGCCTCGCTGGAAAATTGTCGCTTACGACATCAACCGGCTGAACGCCGCTCCCGTCGACTTCGTGCCGGAGCAAGAGTCGGTACTCGCCGGCGCTCAAATGGCCGACCATAAGTTTATACTCACCTACGACAAGGACGCCTCGAGTCACGCATTCGTCTACGACCTTACCGGCCGATGCCTGCACGAGATTGCCCTACCCGCTTTGGGGTCGGTCGACTTCTCAAGCAAGAAAAAGAGCAACCAGGTGTTCTACCGCTTCACGTCGTACACCTTCCCGCCCACCATCTACAGCTACGACATTGACGCCAACCGCTCAACGCGCCTGTTCGCGCCCAAAATCGCACTCAATCCCGCCGACTATGTTACCGAGCAAGTGTTCTACCCAAGCAAAGACGGCACCAAGATACCCATGTTCCTTATCTATAAGAAAGGGCTCAAACGCGACGGCAAACGTCCCGTGTTCCTCTATGGCTATGGAGGTTTCAACATCAGCATGACCCCCGGCTTCAGCTACAGCCGCACACCATTCGCGATGCTCGACCGCGGCGGAATCTGCGCCTACACCAACCTGCGTGGCGGCGGCGAATACGGCGAGGAGTGGCACGAGGCCGGCACAAAGCTCAAGAAACAGAACGTGTTTGACGACTTCATTGCCGCCGCCGAGTATCTGATTAAGGAAGGCTACACCGCCAAGGGCAAAATCGCTTGCAACGGCGGCAGCAACGGCGGCCTGCTCGTGGGCGCCGTGGTTAACCAGCGTCCCGACCTCTTCGGCGCCGCCGTGCCCCAAGTGGGCGTGATGGATATGCTGCGCTACCACGAGTTTACCATCGGCTGGAACTGGGCTCATGACTACGGACGCAGCGACGACAACGAAGAGATGTTCCGCTACCTGCTCGGCTACTCGCCGCTGCACACCATCCGCAACGACGGCACGCCCTATCCGCCCATCATGGTCACCACCAGCGACCACGACGACCGCGTGGTGCCCGCACACTCCTTCAAGTATGCCGCACAGCTGCAGTATAGCAACACCGGCAACGCTCCAAAGCTCATCCGCATCGACGTGAACGCCGGACACGGCCACGGCAAGCCCATCTCGAAGGTGATTGACGAGTACACCGACATCCAATCGTTCATCATGTACAACCTGGGCGTGAAGTACTAATCGCCCGGCAAGCCAATAAAATGAAGCCCCCGCTACCGACTGAAGTGACCCCAAA
>JAFVDY010000098.1 GCA_017478265.1 Muribaculaceae bacterium
GGAGTATGTGACCAAATCGGTTAACGTGAATGTGCCCATAACGGCAGTCGATATCCGATTCTATCTGCTTGACGGTGAGGTCGACAATGCGATGAAGCTGCTTCAACGTTTCCTCAAGTCGATACCGTATCAGGAGGGCACCCGTCGCAGCGAGGGGCATTATACGGCCATGCTATACGTGATATTCATGCTTATAGGCGTGAAGACTCAGACACAAATCCGCACGAGTGACGGGCGTATGGACATCCTGATAGAGATGCCAGGTCGCAACTACGTGATGGAACTGAAGATTGATGGTAGCGCCGCCGAAGCGCTCCGTCAGATTCACGATAAGGATTACGAGCTTGCGGTGACCAACGCCAACCCCACCACTCTAATCGGTATGAACTTCTCGACCGAGACGGCCACACTGGTCGAGTGGATTATAGAGTAACCTGTTAGCGGTCAAGGCGTGTGTACACGTTGGCGAAGAGGCGTCAGTGCGACAGGGTGCAGTTGTTGCACAGGGCGTCGGCTCCGGTGAAGCGTCGCTCCACCAAATGTCGCAGTCGCTCGCGAAGCGCGGGCAGTTGCACGGCATCCACTATGTCGCTCATGAACGCCTGCTTGAGAAGCGTGCGTGCAGCCTCCAGGCTTACTCCGCGCTGTTGCATATAGAACAGAGCCTCGCGGTCGAGCTGGCCCACGGTGGCGCCGTGGGAGCACTTCACGTCGTCGGTGTAAATCTCGAGCTGTGGCTTGGTGTACATGCGCGCGCGGGGTGAGCCGCACAGGTTGCGGTTGCCTTGATAGGCGTCAACGCCCGGGCAACCCGGCGCGACGTATATTTTGCCGGCGAAGGCGCCGATGGCGTCGTCGTCGAGCGAGTATTTAAACATCTCGTGGCTCTTGCATCGCGGCGCGCGATGGTTGATGAGCGTATGATTGTCGACGTGTTGTCCGGCGCCGGCTATTGCCATACCCAGCAGAGTGGTGGAGCATTGTTCGTCGTCAATGTCGATGCGATAGTTGTTGCGGGTGATGCCGTTGTTGAGTGTTATGCTGTCCACCAGCAGACTGCTGCCGCGTTCCTGGCGTGCCAGCAGCGACGACACGCGGCCGGTGGTGGCGCTACTCTCTTCCATCTCGTAGTATTGCAGCCGCGCGTCGCGTCCGAGGTGGATTTCCACCACTTGCAGATTGAGGTAGCGGCGTGTGGCGTCGGCAGTGTGGTCGCACATCAAGACGCTCGCTTGCGCGCCGTCGTCGAGCACTATCAGCACGCGGCGCACCGCCATCAGTGTGGCGGCGGCATTCAAGATGTTGATGAGCTGGATGGGCTTGTCGTTGTTAACGCCTCGCGGCACGTGGATGAGTACACCGTCCTGCGCCAGCAGCGTGTTCAGCGCCACCGTGATGTCGCCGCCGTCGGCTGCAAGGCGGTTATAGTATCGCTCAAGCACGCCAGGGCATCGGGCATCGGCGTCTCGCATGGCGCACACCACCACGCCCGGTGCTAATTGTGCGTTTTGTGGCGCGTGGAAGGTGTCGTTTACCACGTGGAAAGGCGCTGCGCTAAGCGTGGGCAGCGCGCAGTTGAATGTGGCCGGCACGGCGGGAAACGCCACGCGGTTGATGTTCACACCATAGTCGGGCGCGAATATCTCGCCAAGGTCGGTGGCCTCGTAGTCGTCGCTGCCGCGAGCAGGCACGGCACCGGTGAGCAGGGTGGCGAGCGCACGCTCGCGCGCCGCGTTCATCGCCGCCGGCGACTGCTGTTCAATAGCCCGGCGATGCTCGTTATAAATATCTATATATTGCTGCATTTCTCGTTTCTCGTTCAATCGTTGTCCTTGAGCCAGTCGTAGCCTTTTTCCTCCAGTTCGAGGGCCAGTTCCGGGCCGCCTGTCTTCACTATGCGACCCTTGTAGAGCACGTGCACCACATCGGGCTTGATATAGTCGAGCAGTCGCTGGTAGTGGGTGATTACTATGGTGGCGTTGTCGGCGCGCTTGAGGGTGTTGACTCCCTCGGCCACTATGCGTAGCGCGTCGATGTCGAGGCCGCTGTCGGTCTCGTCGAGTATCGACAGCTTAGGCTCGAGCATCGCCATCTGGAAAATCTCGTTGCGTTTCTTCTCGCCGCCCGAGAAACCCTCGTTCACCGAGCGCGCCGCCAGCTTGTTGTCGAGCTGGACGATGGCGCGTTTCTCACGCATCAGCTTCAGGAAGTCGGCTGCGCTGAGTGGTTCCTCGCCGTGGTAGCGCCGTTTCTCGTTGACGGCGGTACGCATGAAGTTTACCATCGACACCCCCGGGATTTCCACCGGATATTGGAAGCTGAGGAACAGCCCCTCATGGGCACGGTCCTCGGGCGATAGCGCCAGCAGGTCTTTGCCGTTGAAACTCACGCTGCCGCCGGTCACGGTGTAGGCGGGATGCCCCGTCAGCACGGCGCTGAGGGTGCTCTTGCCGCTACCGTTGGGCCCCATAATGGCGTGTACCTCGCCGGCGTTCACCTCCAGGTCGACGCCTTTCAATATCTCTTTGCCCTCTATCGAGGCATGTAAATCTTTTATCTTAAGCATATTCTCGTATCTCGTTACTCGTATCTCGTTCCGTGCTCATAACTATAAAATAGTTACTTGAAACAAGAAACGAAAAAAGTTTATTTCCATTCGTTTTTGGGAAGCATCTCGGTGGGGTTGGCGGCGCTGAGCGATTCGGGCAGGGCTATGTCGGCACTTTCGGCCTCTTTCGCGGTCTTGCTGTAGCGATAGTTGGCCACGGTGCGGCTCACGCTGAGCATCACCCCGAAGGCTACACTCACCACTAAAATCGACGTTCCGCCCTTGCTGATGAGCGGCAAAGGTTGTCCCGACACCGGGAATACGCCCGTGTTGATTGCCATGTGGAACAGAGCCTGGAATGTGATCATCGCCGCCATGCCTATGATGAGCAACGCCGGCAGCACGCGGTGGCACCGCCGCGCAATCATCGCCGCGCGTGCCAGTAGCCACAGGTAGAGCGTCATGATGAAGATGCCGCCTATGATACCTATCTCCTCGATGATGATTGAGAAGATATAGTCGCTGAACGCGAGCGGCAGACGCGAGCATTCGCGCGAGTTGCCTATCCCCTTGCCTATCCAGCCGCCGTGAGCTTGCGCCATACACGAGAACATCTCCTGTTGGTTGTAGGGTGTGATGGGTTTGTACACCAGCGAGTCGCGGTGCTTCCAGTTCTCGATACGGTCCTCACGCATCTGCGAGCGGTCCACCTCTTGCTTGGTGTTGTTGCTTTCGAGCAGTTCGGGATTGTTGGCGGCAAGGTTGGCCACTTTACGGTCGTTCATCTTGCCTATGTAGATGTAGCTCGCACCCAGCAGCACCGTCACGCCCACCACCAGGCCGAATTTCTTCCACTTCACGCCACCAATGAGCAGCATCGAGTAGGAGATAGCTCCAAGCAGCAACGTGTTGGTCAATCCGCTGGTGAACATTAGTCCGCCGAACACGGCCGTAATCGCAAGCAGAATAGCGATGCCGCCATTGCTGATATCCTTCTTGCGCTGCGTGCGGGCAAGCACATAGGCGAGCGCCGTCACCACCGACAGCTTCGCAAGCTCGGCGGGCTGCACCGTCAGGCCTATGCCGGGAATGGTGAACGCGCGCCGCGCGCCGTTGATGATTTCTCCCGCCACTTGCACGTAGGCCAGCGAGCACACCGTGAATATCCACAGCAACGGTATCATGATGAGCATCACAATCTTGTTGTTGTAGTTGATGCGGCTAAGCCCGAAAGCTCCCACAGCCCCAATCCCCAGGAAGAACACCTGCTTGAACAGCGGACCGTAGACACCCTGTGTGGCAATCTCGCGGCTTGACGCCGAGTAACCTTCAACAATGCTGAATATGATGAGCGTCAAGTAGATGCCCCATATCCACGGATCGCCGTAGGTGCGCGAGATTTCCTCTATTCTTGATTGTTTGTCCGACATCTCAATTCCTTCTATTGAACGTTCCTTGTTTCTCGTTCCTCGTTTTAGAAACTTAAATTCCTAATTCACAGCGCGTTCACTTGCTCCTTGAACTGGCGACCGCGGTCCTCGTAGCTTTTGAACAGGTCGAAGCTTGCGCAGCATGGCGAGAGAAGCACGGTTTGGCCTTCTTGTGCCAGACTGTGGCATTTCTCCACACATTCCGCCATAGAGCGGGCGTCCTCAACCACGGGCACCATGCCGTCGAAGAAGGCGTGCAGCTTGCTGTTGTCGACGCCCAGGCACACTATCGCGCTCACTTTCTCCCTCACCAGCTCTTCAATCTCGCTGTAGTCGTTGCCCTTGTCCTTTCCGCCAAGTATGAGCACAACGCCTTTAGGCATACTTTCGAGCGCGTACCATGTGGAGTTGACGTTGGTCGCCTTGCTGTCGTTGATATAGCGCACGCCATCTAAGGTGCGCACATATTCCAATCTGTGCTCCACGGCTTGGAAGTCGCTAAGGGCGCGGCGGATGTCGTCGCGGCGTATGTCGAGCAATGTGGCGGTGATACCGGCGGCCATCGAGTTATAGAGGTTGTGCAAGCCCTTGAGAGCGAGCTCGTCGCGCGCGATCTCCCAATATTTGCCGTCAAGGTCGAAGCGCATACGTCCGTCCTCGATGTAGGCGGCGCAACCGTCATGCTCGTCGCCGGCCGTAAAGGGCAACATTCGAGCCGTGGTGGTGATATGCTTGAGTTGCGCGGCAATTATGGGGTCGTCCTGCCAGTAGATGAACGCGTCGTCGGCGCCCTGGTTCTGCATGATGCGGAACTTGGCTGCCACGTAGTTCTCCATCTTATGGTCGTAGCGGTCGAGATGGTCCGGCGTGATGTTGAGCAGCACGGCGATATTCGCCTTGAATTCGTACATATTGTCGAGCTGGAAGCTGCTCAGCTCTATCACGTACACGTCGTGCTCAACCGTAGCCACTTGCAGCGCAAGGCTCTTGCCCACGTTGCCGGCCAGGCCCACGTTCAGGCCCGCGCTCTTGAGGATGTGGTAGGTGAGCATTGTGGTGGTGGTCTTGCCGTTGCTGCCGGTTATGCACACCATCTTGGCATCAGTGTAGCGGCCGGCAAACTCAATCTCGCTTATGATGGGGATATTTTTCTGTTGCGCCTTCACCATCAGCGGAGCGGTGATAGGTACGCCGGGGCTTTTGACAATCTCGTCGGCAGCGAGGCACCGTTGCTCGCTGTGATGTCCTTCCTCGTAGGCGATTTGCCATTGTTCGAGCATTTCCTTATATTTGGGTGCGATGCTGCCGGCATCGGTCAGCCATACGTCCATGCCTTTCACCTTGCCAAGCACTGCGGCGCCCACGCCGCTCTCGCCGCCGCCCACCACGACGAGCCTCTTCTTTTGTTCTTTCTCGTTCTTCATATCTCGTTTCTCGTTATCGTTATCGTATCTTGAGGGTTACAAATGTAATTACTGCCAAGAAGATGGCCACCAGGAAGAAGCGCATGGTGATTTTGCTCTCGGGGATAGCCTTCATGGGGTGCTGCCACAGGGCGTCAACCTTGCCGGCCGGAGTCTGGAAATGGTGGTGCAAAGGTGTCATCTTGAACACGCGCTTGCCCTCACCGTACTTACGCTTCGTCCATTTGAAATATGCCACCTGTATCATCACGCTCAGGTCCTCGACAAAGAAGATAGCGCACAGAATAGGTATCAGCAGCTCCTTGCGGATAAGGATGGCGAATACGGCGATGATACCGCCCAGGCACAGGCTGCCCGTGTCGCCCATAAACACCTGAGCCGGATAGCTGTTGTACCACAGGAAGCCGATGGTGGCGCCGATGAATGCCGACGCGTATACCACCAGCTCGGCGCTGTCGGGGATATACATTATATTAAGGTACGACGAGTAGATGACGCTGCCTCCAAGATAGCACATCACAGCCAGCGCCGTGCCTATAATGGCCGAGGTGCCCGTCGCGAGGCCGTCGATGCCGTCGGTGAGGTTGGCGCCGTTGCTCACGGCCGTAATCACGAAGATTGTCACCAGAATGAACACTATCCAGCCTCCCGTCTGCGCGTGCTCGCCCATCCACTTGGTGAGCGACGCGTAGTCGAAGTTGTTGTTCTTCACAAACGGGATGGTGGTTTGCGTCGACTTGATCGACTCCGACTTGTAGTTGACCACCGTCTCGTTGGTCTGCGTGTTGACGGTCGATACGTTCTCGTTCATCACTATCGCCGGACTCAGATACATCGTCAGGCCCACAATCAGGCCCAGGCCCACTTGCCCGACAATCTTAAACTTGCCCTTGAGGCCGTCCTTGTTGTGGTGGGCAACCTTAATGTAGTCGTCGGCGAAGCCCAACGCTCCCGTCCAGATGGTGGCTACAATCATCAGCAGCATATACACATTGTCGAGCTTGCCGAGCAGCAGGCACGGCACGAGTATCGAGATGATGATAATAATGCCGCCCATGGTAGGCGTCCCTTTCTTCTCCATCTGTCCCTCAAGGCCCAGGTTGCGCACAATCTCGCCCACCTGCATCAGCTGCAGCCGGTCGATAATGCGGCGGCCGAACACGATGGCGATAAACAGCGACAGGATTAGCGCAAATCCCGCGCGGAAGGTGATGAAGTTGAACAGTCCCGCTCCCGGGATGTCGTACTCTTGCAGATACTTAAAAAGATGGTAAAGCATAATCGTAATTCTTTTGTAAGTCGGTTGGCCGCTCACGGGCGGCTAATCCCTTTGTCTGATTCTCTTATTTTATTCTATAATTTAAGGTTTAGGCGCACTTGTTCGCTGTCGTCGAAGTGGTGTTTCACGCCTTCTATCTCTTGATAGTTCTCATGTCCCTTGCCGGCTACGAGCACCACATCGCCCTTGCCGGCCAGACGGCACGCGGTGCGGATGGCTTGCGCGCGGTCCTCAATCACAAGCGCGGCCTGCTTCTGCTCGTCGTCGAGTCCGGCGAGCATATCATCGAGGATGTCGGCGGGACGCTCGTTGCGAGGATTGTCGCTGGTGAGAATGAGCTGATGGCTGCGGCGTGCCGCCTCGGCGGCCATAATCGGGCGCTTGCCCTTGTCGCGGTTGCCACCGCAGCCGCACACGGTGATAACGCGTCCGCCGGTGCGTTGCAGCACATCGTTGATGGTGTCGAGCACGTTCACCAGCGCGTCGGGGGTGTGGGCATAGTCCACGATGGCGGTCACGCCCTCGGCCGAACGGAACGTCTGGAAACGGCCGCTCACCGGCACCAGCAGACTCATCTTCACCAGCACCTGCTCGCGCTCCCAACCCAGCAATCGCGCCGCGCCGTAGACCGCCGCCAGATTGTAGGCGTTGAACCGGCCGGTGAATTGCACCTCCAGCTCGGTGCCGTCCAGCTCGAGCGTAGTGCCGTCGAGGCGCTCCTCTATCACGTGGCACTTGAAGGTGGCAAGCTGACGCAACGCGTAGTCGCTTACGGCGGCCCGGCAGTTCTGCACCATCACACGGCCGTGAACGTCGTCGGCGTTGACCAGTGCCCAAGCCTCGGAGCCGAGGCTGTCGAAGAAACTCTTTTTGGCGGCGATATAGTTGTCGACTGTCTTATGGAAGTCGAGGTGGTCGCGTGTGAGGTTGGTGAACACGCCGCCGGCGAAGGTTACGCCGTCGATACGATGCTGGGCGCACGCGTGGCTGCTCACCTCCATAAAGGCGTAGTCGCAGCCGGCGTCCACCATCTCGCGCAGCAAGCGGTTGAGCGTAAGGTGGTCGGGGGTCGTCTGCACGGCTTCGCTCTCGCGCGTGTCTATTATGTTCTTCACCGTCGACAGCAGCCCGGCCTTGTAGCCCATCAGGCGCGCCAGCTCGTAGAGTAGGGTGGCGCACGTGGTCTTGCCGTTGGTGCCGGTGATGCCCACCAGCTTCAGCTCGCGCGACGGATGGCCGTACCACGCGCTTGCCAGCTGAGCCAACGCCACCTGGCTGTTGGCTACCACCACCCACGTCACGCCCTCGGCATCAGCGACATCATCGGGCACGTGCTCACACACCACAGCCGCGGCACCCTGTGCCACCACCTGACCGATGAAACGGTGGGCGTCAACGTTAACGCCGTTCACGGCAATAAACAGTCCGCCGGCGGCCACTCGGCGCGAGTCGCACTCCACGCCACTTATTTCTATCTCCTGCGAGCCTATCACCTTAGGCTCCTTCAAGTCTCTGATTAATTCTCGTAATATCATCGTTTTCTTTCGTTTCTCGTTTTGTTGACGTTATAGAAAAATAACTCAAACAATTAATATATTTATTTTCAACACGAGTTCTCGTGAATAATCAAAAAATTAAATTGTCCAATTCGTTAAATTTGCAGTTTTAAAAAATGAAATTCGTGAAAATTCGTGTAATTCGTTGTTGCGAATTCGTTCCGCTAAGCCGTTCGGCAAGCGCGTTAGTGTTGCAGCGTCAGTGTGATGGCGGCGCCGCGGTTGTAGCTCGACCCGGGCGGCAGGCTCTGCGCCGCCACGTAGCCCACGCCCGTGAAATTGACGTTCAGTCCCGCGGCCTCCAGCCTGTTGATGGCATCGCGCAGCGAGAGCCCCTTCACGTCGGGCACCTTCCCCTTCACTGGCTTTGCCGGAGTTTTGATCACCTTGCTCTGTCGGGCGCCTATGCTACGCTTCACGTAGCTGTTGCGCTTGGGGTCGGTGGTGGCGTAGAAGGTGGGTGGAGCCACCTCTTTCTTCTCCTTTTCGGGGTGTTTGGCGTCGGTTACGGTCTCCTTGTGGGCGTAGTTGTTGTCGAAGCCCAGCCAGCCGCGGGCATACATCTTCTTTGCCACGTTGCGCAGCACCATGCCGCTGCTCGCGCCCGCGCCCACGTTCGCGCCGAGCATCAGCACCATGCAGCTGTACTTCGGGTTCTCGTAGGGGAAGAAGCCGCAGAACGCCAGTCGCTTCTGTGTGCCGTACTGGCCGTTCTTGTTCACATAGGCCGTGCCGGTCTTGCCCGCAATCTCCACGTCGGGGTCTTGCACCCATTTGCGCGCTGTGCCGCGGTTGCCCCACACCACGTCGTGAAGCATCACGCGCAGCTTCTGAGCGTTCTCGGGCGAGCACACCTGCTTGCGGATGTAGGTGATGGGGATTATGCTGTCGGGCTCACCTTCGCGCGAGAGTTTCTTCACCAGGTGCGGACGTACAAATTTGCCGTCGTTGGCGATCGCGTTGTACATCGCGAGGGTGTACATCGGCGGTATAAGAGTGGTATAGCCGTAACACATACGCGTGAGGGCCACATGGTCGGCTGAACTATTGCCGATCTTGGGAATTTGTGGTGGCATCTCGCCGGCGATACCGGTGTTGAACGGCTCGAAGAAGCCCATCTGAGCCAAGCGCTCGCGCCACCCGCCGGGGTTGTCGCCGTAGCGCTTGATGGTGATTTTGCTCATGCCCACGTTGCTCGACGTCTCTATTATCTGTCGCGGTGTGAGCGCCGCGCCGCCATGCGGATCGTTGATGGGTTTGCCGTAGTACATAAACGATGTCCCGGTGGGTATCGGTGTGTTGATATCGCCCACAACGCCCTCTTCGAGCGCCACCATCATCGAAATCGGCTTCATCACAGAGCCTGGCTCGTAGCCCAGCACGGCATGGTTCACGCCCTCGATATAGTCGCCCGCGGCCTCGTTCCACTCAAGATTGGAAATCGCCTTAATCTCGCCCGTGGCCACTTCCATCAGGATACACGTGCCCCACTCGGCGTCGGTGTCGTGACACATCTTGTAGAGTTCGCCCTCCACTATGTCCTGTAGCTCTACGCTGATGGTGGTGGTGATGTCGTAGCCCCTGACCGCGGGCTCGCTCTCCCAGCTGACGATGTTGCTCGTGAGCTGCACATAGCCTTTCACGCCGGGTTTGCCGAAGAGCAGACTGTCGAGCGCCTTCTCCAGACCGGCGCGGCCGTGGTTGAACGCCGACAACGAGTCCTTGCCCACAAAGCCTATCGAACGGCTCGCCATAGCCCCGTAGGGCTTCACGCGGCGGTCGCTCGGCTCGTAGTAGAACCCGTTCTTGTTCTTGCGCAGGTTGAGCCACGGGAAAGTCTTCAGACGCTCAAATTGGGCGTGTGTAAGGTCGCGGGCCAGGCGATAGTAGGTCGACTTCTTCTTGGCCGTGGCGGCCGCGAGTAGCTCGTCGCGCCATTGCTCGGCGGTCTTCGACGGGTCGAACGCCGCAAGGCTGTCGGCCAAAGCCGGCAGGTAGTGCTTGAGTGTGTCCACGCTGATGCCGGCCGCGGTCCAGTCGATGCGTGCCGTGTAGAACGTCAGGTTAGCGGCGAGCACAGTGCCGTTGTCGGCCAAGATCTTGCCGCGCTCGGGCGGAAGGGTGTCGAATGAGTTCAACACCTTATCGGCCTTGGCGTTCCATTGCCCGGCTTGAGTGACCGATGTGCGAAACAGATTGAAGATGATTGCTCCGGCCATCAGGAGCATCATCGCTATCACAATCAGGTAGCGCACAAGTATATGTCGTTTATTACTCTCTTTCTTTTTCATCTCTCTTGTTGTATCTTCCGTGTTTTCTTGTTTACCGGCCTGCGGCGTTTAGTTCGACGTCAGACGGTAGGGCGGTTGGTCGGGAGCCGTGATGTCGAGCCGCATAGTGTCTACCAGCACCTGCATATTGCTCTCGAGTATCTTCGAGTTGTATTTGCTGCTGGCGTCCACGCAGTCGGTCTTGGCGTTGTTGAGCTCCACCTTCAGGCGGCCCACCTCGGCGAGCGAGCTTTGGCACTCATATTTGTTGCTGATATACATGAGCATCATAAGCGTAGCGGCCAGAATGTAGAACCAGTTGCGCTTGAAGAAGTCGAGCGTCAGAAACAGGCGCCCCTGCAGCGTGCGTTGCACTATCGTCACCGGGTTGATTGTAAAGCTCAAATCCAGCTCCTGCTCGCTCGCCGCTTTCTTCGTCTTATTTTTATCTTTAGCCATATATCGTTTCTCGTTTAAGCGGACGTTATAAAACAACTAATAAACAACTTAAAACAATTAAATATTTTTGTATAAATGCTTGTGAATAATCAAAAATAATTTGTCAAATTCGTCTAATTCGTTAAATTTGTAGTTCAAAAATAATTCGTAATAATTCGTCAAATTCGTTGACCCAAAATATAGATAGTTGTTCCAAGTTGTTTATTAGTTGTTTTTAAGTTGTTGTTTTATATCGTCCGCCAAGTCGTCCGCCATGCCTTCGGCCGGAGCGATTTTCCGGGCTATGCGCAGGCGCGCGCTGCGCGAGCGCGGGTTGCGCGCCACCTCCTCGTCGCTCGCCGTTATCACCTTATTGTTCACAGCCTCCCACGGCGAGTTCACCCGCCCGTAGAAGTCCTTCTCCACCTTGCCCTCCACGTCGCCCGAGCGCATGAAGTTCTTCACCATACGGTCCTCGAGCGAGTGGTAGGCAATCACCGCAAGCCTTCCGCCGGGCTTAAGCACTGCCAGCGACTGCTCCAGCAGCGAGCGCAACGCGTCCATCTCGCGGTTCACCACTATGCGCAGCGCCTGGAACACCTGCGCCAGCTCTTTCTTCTCCTGACGGCGGTTAATCAGCGGCGACACCACCTCCACCAGCCTAAGCGTGCTCTCTATCGGAGCCTGAGCGCGGGCCTTAACTATGGCTGCGGCAAGACGGCGCGACTGCTTAAGCTCGCCGTAGAGGTACAGCGCGTCGGCAAGCTCGCCCTCCTCCACCTCAGCAAGATAGCTCGCCGCGTCGCGGCTCGCGTCGCGGTTCATGCGCATATCCAACCGGCCCTCGCTACGAAACGAGAAACCGCGCTCTGCCGCGTCGAAGTGGTGGAACGACACGCCCAAGTCGGCCAAGATGCCGTCCACCTGATCCACGCCGTGATACCGCAGGAAGTTGCGAAGATAGGCGAAATTGCTGTGTACAAATGTAAACCGCGGGTCGCTTATCAGCCGGCCCTCCGCCTCCAGGTCCTGATCGAACCCGTACAAACGCCCCTCGCTACCCAAAGCGGCGAGGATGGCACGGCTGTGGCCGCCACCGCCCAACGTCACGTCAACATACGTGCCCGAGGGGGTTATCGACAGCCCGGCGAGGGTCTCGTCGAGCAGCGCGGGGATATGGTACACTTGTTCACTCATTACTACTGCTTTTGATGGTGATAATCACTCGTTTTTCGCCCAAAATTCGCAAAAAGCGCTATTTTGAGCGTGTAAAATTACAAACTATTTCCCAATAATTTACAATTCTAAACCGACAATTTATCCACAACCGCCCTAAAAGTTATTAACAACCCTCTAAAAACAACTATTTTACCCCGTTTTTAACAAAATTTATATTCCCAAATCCCCCTTTACCTTTGTAAACTCACGCCCCGTTCCTCGTTTTCCTGATGGAGCGGGCGTTATAAAACAACAACTTTTTTATTAAAGTATTCGAGTGTACGAGAATGTAGGGACGCGCCATGGCGCGTGTAGCGGCGGCACCCGTCAATGTAGGGTCGACGCATGCGTCGACCGGGTGCCACAAACCATTGAAGACCAACAATAAATGCAGACAGGTGCCAGCACCCGCAAATGTAGGGGCGACGCATGCGTCGCCCGGGTGCCGCA
>JAFVDY010000099.1 GCA_017478265.1 Muribaculaceae bacterium
GGAGTATGTGACCAAATCGGTTAACGTGAATGTGCCCATAACGGCAGTCGATATCCGATTCTATCTGCTTGACGGTGAGGTCGACAATGCGATGAAGCTGCTTCAACGTTTCCTCAAGTCGATACCGTATCAGGAGGGCACACGTCGCAGCGAGGGCCATTACACGGCCATGCTATACGTGATATTCATGCTCATAGGCGTGAAGACTCAGACTCAAATCCGCACGAGCGACGGGCGGCTCGATGTTCTGATTGAGATGCCCGACCGTAACTACGTGATGGAGCTAAAACTCGACGGCAGCGCCGCTGAGGCGATGGCTCAAATCGAGAGCAAAGGCTACGCCATGGCTGTGACGAACAACAACCCGACGACAAAAATCGGCATCAACTTCTCTACCGAGACCGGCACCGTGGAAGAGTGGCTGATAAAATAATAGTACGAGTTATAACAGATTAATAACAAATCAATAACATAAACTTAAACGATTTTAAACTAAATGGAAACAAAAAAACAAAACGGATCTATTATCGCCATTATCACGATGATGTTCCTCTACGCAATGATTGCGTTCGTAACCAATCTTGCCGCTCCCATTGGCGTGGTAATGAAAAACGACCCCGAGGTGGGCGGTTCCAACTTCCTGGCAATGCTGGGCAACTTCATGAACTTCCTCGCCTACCTGTTTATGGGTATACCGGCCGGTAAAATGCTCACACGCATCGGCTACAAGAAAACGGCTCTCGCCGGTATCGGCCTTGGTTTTGTGGGTGTGCTTGTGCAGTTTATTTCGGGTATAGAGGCACTCGAAGGCTACTCCGACAATGTAATCTACCTGCTCGGTGCCTTTATCGCCGGACTTTCGGTGTGCTTGCTCAATACAGTGGTCAACCCCATGCTCAACCTGCTGGGAGGCGGTGGCAAGCGAGGCAACCAATTGAATATGATTGGCGGCACCTTCAACTCGCTCGCCGGCACACTCACGCCTATGTTTGTGGGTATGCTCATCGGCGAGGTGACTAAAGATACCGATTTCGTCGACGTGAACATGGTGCTTTATATCGCTATGGCTGTGTTTGCCGCTGCATTCATCGTATTGTCGTTTGTTCCCATCAACGATCCGCAGGCCGCAAAGGTCACTTCAGATACCAAGTTTGAACACTCGCCCTGGAACTTCCGTCACTTCGTGCTCGGAGCCATCGCCATCTTCATCTATGTCGGTATTGAGGTAGGTATCCCCGGCACTCTCAACTTCTACCTTAGCGATACGAGCGCTCGCGGAGCAGGCTTACTGGCAAATGCCGCTATCATTGGCGGTATGGTGGCAGGCACTTATTGGCTGCTTATGCTCCTTGGCCGTATCGTAGGCGGTTCTATCGCCGGAAAGGTGTCGAGCCGTGTGATGATGATAACGGTGTCGGCCGTGGGCATCTTGCTCATTTTGGGCGCAATGTTTATCGACAAGAGCCACACCACCAGCATGCCCGTGTTCGACAGCAACGCCATGTCGTTTGTGATGGAGACTGTGCCCGTAAGCGCCTTGCTGCTCGTGCTCTGCGGCTTGTGCACATCAGTAATGTGGAGCTGTATCTTCAACCTCGCCACCGAGGGACTTGGCAAGTATACCGCGGCCGCCTCGGGCATCTTCATGATGATGGTTGTTGGCGGAGGCGTATTGCCTCTTATCCAGAACGCTATAGCCGATAGCACTCTCGGCTATATGTTCTCCTACATTGTGCCTCTCGTGGGCTTGGCTTACATCTGCTTCTACGCCCTGGTAGGCTGCAAGAACGTCAACAAGGACATACCGGTAGAGTAAATTTTCACAAGAAATAATTATAAATCTGACGAGAAACACTTGGTTCCTCGTCAGATTTTCTTGCTAAAATATTGCGGATTGACAGATTTTACACCAAAATATTGTACAATTGTAAAACATTTATTATTTTTGTGCCGAAATTTAATGATGTTTTTATTATAAAAATAACAACCTTATAACAAATGAAACGACAACTCCACATCGATGAAGAGGCGGCAAGGTGCCTATTGTGTGCCGATGCCCCCTGTAGCAAGGCGTGCACCTCAGGCGACCCTGCTCGCGCGCTTCGCGCCGTACGCTTCGGCAACGAAGCGTTAGCCCGGCAATGGGTAGCGAACTGCTCGGCCGACGATTTGGCCGCCGCCGAGCGCGCGTGTATACATTACGACCGGCCTATACGCATAAGCGAGATTGTAGACCGCTTGCCACAACCCCAAGAGGCCGAAAGGCCGAGCTTGGCGATTGACTTTTGCGGCATTAAGTGCGAAAACCCGTTCTTCCTTGCATCGTCGGCTGTGTGCACCAACTATGAGATGGTGGCGCGAGCTTTCGACATGGGATGGGGGGGCGTTTTCTACAAGACCATTTGCCTGCAAGAAATCAACGAGGTGTCACCGCGATTCGATGCCGTGAGCGAAAATGCCAACGGCAGTTTCTATGGCTTCCGAAATATGGAGCAACTCTCGGAGAATCCCGCCGAAGTCGATTTCGAAATTCTCGCTCGGTTGAAGAAAAACTATCCATCCAAGGTGGTGGTGGCTTCGATTATGGGGCAGACCGAACTTGAGTGGATTGAGTTGGGAAAAATGGCCGAGGCGGCCGGAGTCGATGCCATAGAGCTCAACTTCTCATGCCCGCAGATGCGCTTTACCGGCATGGGTAGCGATGTGGGACAGAATCCCGAGTTGGTGCTGTTCTACACTTCATACGTCAAAAAGAATGTCAGTATACCCGTGATCCCTAAGATGACACCTAACATCGACCATATCGGACACCCGGCTTTGACAGCATCGTTTGGCGGCGCCGATGCCATTTCGGCAATCAATACTATCAAGTGTGTCACAATGGACAATCGCTCTGCCGTTAGCGACAAGAAAATAATGTCTGGCTATTCAGGACGAGCCGTCAAGCCTATCGCTCTGCGTTTTATTATGGAACTCGCCAAGAATCCGTTTATCAACAACAAGGTTGAGTTTAGCGGCATAGGAGGCATCGAGACGTGGCGCGACGCACTGGAATTCATACTGCTCGGATGCCGAAATGTGCAGGTCTGCACCTCGGTCATGCAGTATGGCTATCGCATTATCGACGACCTAATTTTGGGACTGCAACACTATATGGCTGTTAACGGCGTGAAATCACTCGACGAACTAGTGGGCAAAGAACTGCCAAACTTCGTAACGCCCGCCGAACTCGACCGCGACACCGTCGTCTTTCCGATGATTGACCGAGACTTGTGCATAGGCTGTGGCAAATGCTACACCTCTTGTATGGACGGAGGACATCAGGCTATCGACTTCGACACCGACTCGCGCCGACCAAGCATCAACGGACGCAAATGCGTAGGGTGCCATTTGTGTCGCTTAGTATGCCCTACCAATGCTATCAAACAGGCCAAACGCATCAAAAAAATAAGATGACATTTGGCTAGGGCGGGTTGCTCTTAATCTTGTGGTCTCTTGTGCTCAGAATGGCGGTTGCTCAAGAGAAAATTGCTGTCGACCGATAGCGGGAAAGCACGAAAAAACGTTTTTTCACGTTAAAAAGGTGTAAAAATGTATCTTTTGAATGGCCAAAAGCGCTAATTTTGCCGTTAGTTTCAGCTTTTTATTATAAATTTGCAGGTTCAAAAGATATATTTTTAGCGAAAAATAACGACAACCGATTATAAATGAGACCTACAAGATATCTGATAATTGTTCTGCTGGGAGTGTTGCTGGTGGGAATGTTTGGCGTGTCGTGTAAGAAAGACACGGGCGAGACCACTTACTACAGCACGGCTTCCACCACATCGACTTTGGTGAGCAGTTTTCGCCTGGCAGCCAACAGCAAGATTTTGAGCAACCTCGACTCTGTTCACTTCACCATCGATCAGGAGCGCGGCACGATTTATAATGCCGACTCGTTGCCCAAAGGCACCGATGTGACCAAACTTACGGCAAACATCGTGTTTGCCTCAACCGTCACTCGCGCGCAGTTTCATGTGACAGATGGCCAACGGATGCAGGACAGCACGTTTAACTATACGAGCTCGACGCGCGACAGCATCGACTTCACCGGCAAGGTGATGCTCACTCTCACGGCCGGCTCGGGACAAACACGCAGCTACAACATAAAAGTGAACGTGCATCAGCAAGAGCCCGATACACTCTATTTCGCGCAACGCGCCCGTCGCGACCTTCCTGCTGTAACTGGCACTGTCACGGCTCAACGCATGGTGAGAATAGGTGAGGATGATTATTTCTCTCTCTTGCAACAAGGCGATAGCTATACAATCCATTATGCCACCTCGCTTGAACAAGGCACTTGGGGTGAACTTACCACAAGCCTGCCGTTCAAGCCTATCGTTGAGAGCTTTACCGCTACCGACGATGCCCTCTATATCCTTGACCAAAGCCATGAGCTGATGAAGTCGGAGAACGGCGGAGCCTCGTGGACCGACTGTGGCGTGGCTTGGTACTCGATTTTGGGTGGTTATGGCAACCGTGTGTTGGGACTCATCGTCGATGGCAAGAACTATGATTTTGTTCACGACGAGTATCCGCGCCGCTCCGAGTTTGAGTCGTACGTTGCCGATGCCGATTTCCCAGTAATCGCCAGCTCACAGCTGATGATGGCAACGAACACGTGGAGCGAAAGTCAACAGGCTATGCTCATGGGCGGCGTGAAAGGCGACGGCACCTTGAGCAACGACGTGTGGGGCTACGATGGCGAGACTTGGGGCAAGATCAGCTTGGGTGGCTCGTGGTCGTTGCCCAAATTGGCAGGCGCTGTGCTTATCCCTTATTACACCTACGATGTGAACGTCAAAACACAAGCGGCCGAGAAATACGTCACTTGGATAGTGATGGGCGGCACCTTGAGCGATGGAACTATAAACAAGACCACCTACACCTCGCGCGACCAATGTCTGCGCTGGGTGAAGGCCGGCAGCAGCATGCAGCAACCATCCTATATGCCGGCGTTCACCGGCGCGCAAGCTTTTATCGAAACCGTCACCGTAAGCGGATCGTCGAAGGCGCCTATGCGTATTGTCAAGCCCGTTACGAGCTGGGAGTGTCCCTTTATCTACATCGTGGGTGGCACTGATAATGCTGGTGCGGTGTACAACAACATCTGGAAAGGTGTAATCAATCGCTTGATGTATCGTCCGATTTATTAATTCCCGACAGTTGGCTTAACGATGAATATTCGCCTCAACATACTTATAGCCGTGGTGGTAGCGCTCGTGTCGCTACCCGTGGTAGCCCAGGACTATCGCTACGAGATAGGCCCGGCGCTCGGCATTAGTGGTTATTTGGGCGATGTGAACACAAGCAATATGTATAAGCACCCCGGCATTGTGGGTGGCGGTATTTTCCGTTACAACATCAACAGCCGCTGGTCGGTGAAAGCCAACTTGCTCTACGCCTCGATTAGCGGTAATTCTAAGGATATACTGTCGAAGTTCCCGGATGTGGAGCCTTACAGTTTCAAGTCGAACCTCTTTGATATTGGCGGGCAGATAGAGTTCAATTTCCTCAACTTCGGCCTTGGCGCGAAGTATAAGAATCTCAAGCGAGTCTCGCCCTACATGACAGTGGGCGTAGGCGGCGTGCTTTCGACTGGAAGCGGTAAGACCGGCTTTAGCTTTGTGTTGCCATTGGGCGCCGGCGTGAAGTGGCGCGTCAAGGAGCGTTTGAACCTCGGGTTTGAGTTTACGATGCGCAAAGCCTTCGGCGACAACCTTGACGGCGGCTTAAGTGACCTCTATGGCATTAAGCATGGCATGGTTAAGAACACCGACTGGTACTCGGCTGCAATCTTTACCGTCACTTTCGAGTTCAGCAAGCGGTGCTCAAAGTGCCACTATATTGAATAATACGAAACTACTACGATAAATGACCGAATTCGCTATAAATATGGATAAGCTACCGCGCCATGTCGCCATCATCATGGACGGCAACGGCCGCTGGGCAAAGGAGCATGGCAAGGCCCGCTCGCTTGGCCACGAGAGCGGTGTAACCACTGTTCGCCGCATTACTGAGGCGGCTTCGGAGCTTGGCATTGAATATCTGACGCTTTACACTTTCTCTACCGAGAATTGGAATCGTCCGCAAGCCGAAGTGGACGCGCTCATGAACCTGATTGTGGTAGCCATCGAGCAGCAAACGCCCGACTTGATACGCAACAATGTCAGGCTTACAACCATTGGCGACACGGCGCGGATGCCGCAGTTCGCGCGCGAGCGACTGGAGAAGTGCATGAGCGACACCGGCGCTTGCACCGGCCTCACGCTATGCCTCGCGCTCAGCTACTCGGCACGCTGGGAGCTGGTAGAGGCCGCGCGACGTATCGCCCGCGAGGTGGAGCAAGGAAAGCTCAAAAGCGAGGACATCGACGATGCCGTGCTGGCAAGCCACCTCACCACAGCCGATATGCCCGACCCCGACCTGCTGATACGCACTGCGGGCGATGAGCGCATTTCAAACTTTTTGCTTTGGCAAATCGCTTATAGCGAACTCTATTTTACTTCAAAATATTGGCCCGACTTCCAAAAGGAGGACTTTCTTGCCGCTATTGCCGACTATCAGCGACGCGAACGCCGTTACGGCAAAACCAGCGAACAGGTGCAAGGCGAATAACGAGAATTGAGCAACGAGTAACTGACTACGATATATGTTTAAGAAAACGATAATTACGGCCGTAATGATAATGGCGGTGGCGTGGAGCTTCCAAGCTGCCGCGCAAGAGACACGCATGGTGGGCGATACAATCTACAACCCCACCATCATGTTCAACGGCCATCCGGCTAAATACACCATCGCCGGCATTAGCGTCACAGGCGTCGACAATTATGAGGACAATATCATCATTGGCTATAGTGGACTCGCTATCGGTCAGCGTATTGATATCCCCGGAAACGACCTTAAGAATGCCGCCAAACGCTTTTGGCGGCAAGGATTGTTCTCGAAAGTACAGATTCGCGTCGAGAAAACGGTAGGCGATAAAGCGTGGCTCATATTCGACCTGCGTCAGCAACCGCGCATATCGCAGGTGACCTACGTGGGCGTGAAGAGCAATGAGAAGAAGGAGATTCAAGACCGCCTCGGTTCGCTCGTGGGTAACCAGATTACGCCCAACATTGCCAATCGTATTGAGCAGATTATCGTTAAGTATTTCGCTTCGAAAGGTTTTGATAAGGCCACTTGTAAAGTAACACAGCAACCCGACTTGAGCAAGAAGAACGAAGTGCTCGTGACCGTCACTGTAGATAAGCACGCAAAAATTAATGTGCATAAAATCTACATCACCGGCAACCAAGTGATGAGCGACAGCAAAATCAAGCGCACGATGAAGAAAACCAACGAGAAGGGTTTTTTCAACATTCTCAAGTGGTTCAGCCAGAAAAAGTTTACGCGCACCGACTATGAAGAGGATAAGGGGCGAATCATTGCCAAATACAACGAGATGGGTTACCGCGACGCCAAGATTGTGTCGGACTCGGTAGTGACTTACGACGAGAAAGATGTGGATATTTATCTTAACATTGAGGAAGGTAAGCGATACTATATCAACAAAATCAACTGGGTGGGCAACACCATCTATCCCACGGCTGTGCTCAACGATGTGCTCGGCATGGAGAAAGGCGACGTCTACAACCAGAAGTTGCTCAACAAGCGCACTCAAGAGGATGAGGATGCCGTTGCCAACCTATACATGAACAACGGCTATCTCTTCTTCCAGCTTATTCCCACCGAAACCAAGATTGAGGGCGACTCGATCGACCTGGAGATGCGTATTTACGAGGGTAAGCCCGCCACCATCAACAGAGTGGTGATTAACGGTAACGATCGCCTCTATGAGAAGGTGGTGCGCCGTGAGTTGCGTATCCGCCCGGGTGAGCTCTTCAGCAAGGAGGATCTCATTCGCTCGGCACGTGAGATTGCTCAAACCGGACATTTTGACCCTGAGAAGATGGACATACGTCCCGAGCCCAACGAGGAGAACGGAACAGTAGACATCATCCTCGGTCTCGAGTCGAAGGCAAATGACCAAGTGGAGTTCAGCGCCGGTTGGGGCCAAACCGGTATTATCGGTAAAATCACGCTTAAGTTTACCAACTTCTCTATCAAGAACCTGCTGTATCCGTCGCGCTACCGCGGTATTATTCCCCAAGGCGATGGACAGACATTCTCGATTAGTGCCCAAACCAATGCCAAGTACTATCAGGCTTATTCAATCTCGTTTACCGACCCCTGGTTTGGCGGCAAACGCCCCAACTCGCTGTCGATAAGCGGTTTCTATAGCCGCCAGACCGGTATCAACTCATCGTTCTACAATCGCCAGTATAGCAACTATTACAACTCTGTACTTAACTCCTATACCGGCACAGGCTATAATCCCTATTATTATAATAGCGGTTATAACTACTACGAGAATGCTTACGACCCCAATAAATATCTGCAAATGGCAGGTATCTCGGTGGGCTTCGGTAAGCGATTGAAGTGGCCCGACGACTTCTTCACTCTCACCGCCGACCTCTCTTATCAGTGGTATAGCCTCAAGAACTGGGAGTATCTATACTATATGAATAACGGTGTGTCTAACTCAATCGTGCTTGGCTTGACACTGGCGCGTAACAGTATCGACAACCCGCTATATACCCGCCGCGGAAGTATGTTCTCGCTCTCGTTCCGTGCCACACCGCCCGCCTCGCTCTTCGGCAAGAAGGACTGGGCAAAGCTTAAGAGCCAGAACACCGAGGCCTCGAAGAAGGAGTTGTATCGTTGGATTGAGTACTGGAAGCTGAAATTCCAGGCACGTACCTACACTCCGCTCACCGACCCCGATGGCCGCTGGACGCTTGTGCTCATGACACGCGCCGACATTGGCTTGCTCGGTAGCTGGAACAAGCACTTGAAGTCGCCGTTTGAAACCTTCTACGTGGGCGGCGACGGCATGAGCGGTAGCTACACCTATGCTACCGAGACCATCGCGCTTCGCGGCTACGAGAACGGCGCGTTCACCCCATGGGGTTACGAGGGCTACGCCTACGACCGCTTTGTGGTCGAGCTCCACTTCCCGCTGATGCTATCCACAAGCGCTACCATCTATCCGCTACTCTTTGTCGAGGGTGGTAACGCTTGGACGAGTGTGAGCAAGTTCAACCCGTTTGATATCAAACGTTCGGCCGGTGTGGGTGTGCGTGTGTTCCTGCCTATGCTCGGTATGTTAGGTATCGACTGGGGATATGGCTTCGATACCGTGTTCGGCAAGAAGGGTGGCAGTAACTTCCACTTCGTGCTTGGACAGGAGTTCTAATGAGTGCTGAGTCCGAGACGGCCGAATTTTAAACTTTCGCCGCTCTCGGGTGTCAAAAGGTACAACCCAACAGGAATAGTAACAATAATTAATAAGGATTATGAAGAAATATCTATTGATTTTAGTCGCTGTGGTAGCATGCGCCGCAACGGCAAGCGCACAGAAGTTCGCGCTTATCGACATGGAGTACATCTTGAAGAATATCCCCTCCTACGAGATGGCTAACGAGCAACTCAACCAGGTGTCGCAACGCTGGCAGCGAGAGGTGGATGAGCTCAAGAAGGAGGCTTCCAACATGTATAAGACCTATCAAGCCGACATGGTGTTCCTTACCGACGACCAAAAGCAGAAGCGTGAAGAGGCCATTATGGCTAAAGAGAAAGAAGCATCGCAGCTCAACTACAAGTACTTTGGCCCGCAAGGTGAGCTCTTCAAGAAGCGCCAATCGCTCATGAAGCCCATTCAGGACGATGTCTACAACGCTGTTAAAAAGGTCTGCGACGACAAGGGCTACCAAGTGGTGTTCGATCGCGCCTCGTCACAGAGCATAATCTTCGCGTCGCCACGCATCGACATAAGCAACGATGTGCTCGACAAGTTGGGCTACGGCAAGTAGATAGGCAATCATATTACCGGTAAGTCCCAAAGAAATTAAGAAAACGAAAAATCAATTACAAACGAATAACGATTAATTAAAACTATGTTCAAGAAAATTCTTGTGATGGCGCTCGTTGCCATCCCCATGCTGGTTCAAGCCCAAGCACTCAAGTTAGGTTCGGTCAACCCCTCGGAGGTTGCAATGCTTATGCCCGAATACACCTCGGCACAGAA
>JAFVDY010000009.1 GCA_017478265.1 Muribaculaceae bacterium
ATGGTCATCAGCGCTACACCCATCGATCTCCCCACCGATGTCATCGAGCGCCTCGCCGATCCCGAAATAGTCAGCGTGAAGTACGTCAATTCTGCAGGCTTGACCAGCAATGTGCCCTTCGACGGCCTCAACATCGTCGTCACCACCCACGCCGACGGCTCCACGACCGTTGTTAAACAACTTCGCTAACCCACAGAGGGTTAGTGTCACGACTCCCCTTTCAACCACAAGCCGCCCGGGAACAAATCTTTGCCGGTTTGCTGATTTCGGTGGAGGCCTTTTGGCCGTTGAAGTACTTATTTAGATGGTAGCGAGGTTGGTGCCTGTGCTCTGTCGCTGTCGAACAATCCCCGCTAAAGTACAATACCTGATTGATTATGAAACAAAACGAGAAACATGACAACGATGAGTCGCGCCGCGACTTCCTGAAGCGCCTCCTCAGCACCGCCGGCCTGATGTCGGCCGGCCTCTTCTTCGGCTCTAAAAGCACGCTGGCCTATGCCAAGGCCGTCGCGAGCGGCAAGTGTAGCAGCAGTTATGCCTGCTCGGGCGGTAGCGGCAAGTGCGGCTCGAGCTACAGCTGCTCCGGCAAGGGCAGCGGCGGACATGGCAAGTGCGGCTCCAGCTACGAGTGTTCGGGCGGTGGCGGCAAGTGCGGCTCGAGCTACAGCTGCTCGGGCAGTGGCCGAGACAGCTACGGCAACAGCAAGTGCGGCTCGAGCTACGAGTGCTCGGGCGGTGGCGGCAAATGCGGATCCAGCTACAGTTGCTCGGGCAAGGGCAAGGACAGCTACGGCAACGGCAAGTGCGGCTCGAGTTACGAGTGCTCGGGCGGTGGCGGCAAGTGCGGCTCAAGCTACAGCTGCTCAGGCGCGGGCAAAGATAGCTACGGCAACGGCAAATGTGGCTCCAGCTACGAGTGCGCCGGAGGCGGCGGCAAGTGCGGTTCGAGCTACGAGTGTGCCGGAGGCGGCGGCAAGTGCGGCTCAAGTTACGAGTGTGCCGGCGGTGGCGGCAAGTGCGGATCCAGCTACGAGTGCGCAGGGTCATGAAGTCGGTCTCCGAGCTTAAAGCGCTGCGATTGCGGCTGCCCGACTGTGTGGAACGCGTCGAGCGCGACGGCAAAGTACTGCTGTTCAACGTCCTCAAGCCGGCATGGGTTGTCACCGACGCCGGAGGAGCGATGTTGCTCTCGCTATGCGACGGCGAAAACAGCGTTGGCGAGCTTACCGAGGCTTACCTCGCCGCCGGCGCCAAGGCCCCTGAGCGGCAAGTGCTGCAATTCTTCGCGATGGCAAGCGACGCCGGGCTGTTCGATGTGCCACAAGCGTCGCCTGTGAGCGAAGTGCGACAACGCTTGAGCGTGTTGCAGCTCTCAATTTCCCGAGGTTGCAACCTCAACTGCCGCTACTGCTACGCCACCGACCGTCGCGAGCATGGCCGTCTGCCGCTATCGCTCGACCAATACCGGCAGCTGGTGGACGATGTTCACAACATCTCGCCCGACATCACGTTTACGCTCACCGGAGGCGAGCCGCTACTCAACCGCGACTGCCTCGACATAGGCCGATACATCGCCGGGCGCGGACACAGTGTAGACCTGCTAACCAACGGCACACTCATCACCGAGGCCAATATCGACAGTATTGCCCGCATCTTCTATCGCGTGACCATCAGCATCGACGGTAGTAACGCGCACCTCCACAACCGCTTTCGCGGCGCCGGGGCCTACGAGCGAGCAGAGCGAGCCATAGCCCTGCTCGAGAGCCGCGGTGTCGACTATATGCTGTCGATGACCGTCAACCGCCTCAACATCGACGACGTGCAGGCGATGGCGACAAAATATGGCGCCCGCCTCAACTTCGCCCCGCTCTTCCCCGCCGGCAACGCCAAGCGGGGCGAGGATATTTCTATCACAGGCCTCGAATATTATCGGGCGCTGAAAGAGGCCAATGGCGTCAACCCGCTGGGCTACTGCGAGGCTATTCTCGACGAGGCCGCTTCCTGCCGTAGGTGCAAGTGCGCAATCGGCGGCGCTGAGCTGAGCGTGAGCGCCACCGGCGACGTTTACCCCTGCCAACTGCTGCACTACCCCGAGTTTCTGATGGGCAATGTGAGTCAGTCGCCGTTGAGCGAGATTATCGCCACTTCGCCCGTGGTGGAGCAGTGCGCTCGAATGACGGTCGACAACATAGAAGGATGCCGAACGTGCATGCTTCGATACCTGTGCGGTGGCGCATGCCGCGCGCGTGACTACCATGAACTCGGCACCACCATGCGAGCCGGCAATTTCTGCGCCTACGAGCGCGAGGCGTTTATCGACGGCATCTTCGCCCTCAACTCCGTCAACCTGCTCGACACCCTCACATGAGATAAAAAGAGGTAATGGGACAGCACATCGGAGTAGGAGTGCCAGCCAATAGTAAGCATGTCAATTTAAGACAAAACAAAAAATTGGCGCGAGAGTTTGGCGCTTCAAGAAATAATGCGTAACTTTGCGGCGACAATGAAAATTTCTTAAAAACTATTTATAAAATGAAAACAAGTTACGTTATGCTTGCCGACGGCTTCGAGGAAATCGAAGCCCTCGCTACTATCGATGTCCTTCGCCGTGCCGGCATGGACGTGTGTGTAATGTCGATCAACGACGAAGGTATAGCTTGCGGTGCCCACAACGTGGTAGTGGTTGCCGACGTCGCTTTCGAGCCTGAAGCGCTCGCCGATGCCGAATGGGTAATCTTACCCGGAGGAATGCCCGGAGCAAGCAATCTCGCCGCTTGCGAGCCTCTGACCGAGGCTCTTAAGGCGCGTCACGCTGAAGGAAAGAAGAACGCCGCCATCTGCGCCTCGCCGGCGCTCGTGTTCGCGCCGCTCGGACTGCTCGACGGCAAGAACGCCACCTGCTATCCCTCGATGGAGAACCTCGACTGCGAAGCCAAGTGGTGTGACCAAATGGTGGTGGTCGACGCCAACGTCACCACCGGACGCGGACCCGCGGCCGCCGTCGACTTCGGCCTCGCTATCGTAGCGCAAACCTGTGGCGAAGCCGCAGCGCGCGAAGTAGCCGCCGGTATGCTCCATTGCCGCAAATAATCCCTCAAGCAAATCGATAAACTACAAATTAAACGAATTCGACGAATTTGCGACAACGAATCACACGATTTTTTTGGCTTTTAAATTTGCAGTTTAAATAAACGAGAAACGAGTAAATAGAAACGAAATAAAACCCGCTTATGAAACTGAAATTACTTCTTCTTACCGCTGTCGCCGCCGTCACCGCCACGGCCGCCGCTCAGCAGGTGACGATTACGCGGCAGCGCGACTTGGGCGTGACGGGCTTCTACCCCGTGCTCAACGCCAGCGCCGAGCGTGTACTCTTCACCGACCTTAACGCCGACGGCCTGAGCGCCCTCACGCTCGCCACAGGCGATGTGACCCGCATCACCGACGCTCCCGGCGCCGGAATCTCGCCCGCGTGGGATGCCTCCGGCAATGTCTATTTCATGTCGCAGACCGTGGGCGACGACCGCATGATTTACCGTGCCGGCAACCGCTATGATGCCGCTACGGCCCGCACCACACAGGTGCTCGCGCCGCAGCGCGGAGCAGTGCGGCCGCTCATCAGCGCCGCCGGCGATGTCGCCATTCGCGGCACCAAGAGTTATCGCTCTACGGCCTCCACTGCCACCACTGTCTACACCGACCAATCCTCGCTTGTAATCAACGACGCCAACGGTGAGCGGCGCCTGTCGCCCGTTGAGAGCTTCGCCGGCTACCTGTGGGCATCGCTCTCGCCCGACGGCACGCGCATCGCATTCGTGGCCGCCGAAACGGGTGTCTACGTAATCGACCTCGAGGGGAATATCCTGAGCCGACTTGGCCGCTACGAAATGCCGTCGTGGCTCGACAACGATCATCTGGTGGTGCAACACGCCACCGACGACGGATACCAGTTCACCTCGTCGCAAATCCTGCTCCTCGCCGCCGACGGCTCGTTCTCGCGCGAGCTCACGGCTCCCGCCTCGATGACGATGCAACCCTGCGCCGCCCGTGGCAACATTGTCTACACCACCATCGACGGGCACCTGCGTCTGATGTCGATTGAAGTCTCTAAGTAATGTTCAACCCGCTAACAATTTAAGAATATGAAAACTAAGCTTATATTCAAAGCGGTAGCCATCGCGATGGCTATGCTACTGGCGGGAACCACCTACTCGGCTCTCGCGCAATATAAGGCCCACGTCTATATCAACCCTGGCCATGGCGGTCACGACAGCGACGACCGCAACGTGGTGGTAGCGCCATTCGTGCAAGGCGACACCGCGGGATTCTGGGAGTCGAACTCCAACCTGCGAAAAGGCAACTTCCTGAGCACCATCCTCAAGCGTAAAGGCTACCGCGTGAGCCAGTCGCGCGTAACCAACACCACCGCCGACGACCTCCCGCTCTCGACCATCGTCGCGCTGAGCAACAACAGTGGCGCCGACATCTTTATCTCGATCCACAGCAACGCCACAGGCACCGACTCGCGCGCCAACTATCCCATGGGCCTATACCGCGGCTATACGGGGCAGCCGGAGATAGCCGGCAGCGACATCCTCGCCCGGACGCTCGACGAACGCCTAATTAAGAATCAAGCCACCTATTGGACCAACAATTATGTGCTGTACGGCGACTGGACCTTCTATCCCCAGTGGGGCGACAAGGTGGGCCTTGGCGTGCTGCGCGGCAACAAGGTGGTGTCGATGCTCAGCGAGGGCTCGTTCCACGACTATATTCCCGAGGCTTACCGTCTGCTTAATGCCGACTACTGCTGGCTCGAGGCCTGGAACTTCTCACTCGGTATCGACGACTACTTCGGCAATACCGCCGACTACGCCCTCGGCGCCATAGCAGGCAACCTGCGCGACGACCGCCGTCCGCGCGAGGGAGCCTACAAAATCTTCGGCGACGACAAGCGTATGCCCGTGTGCGGAGCTACTGTAATCCTGCTCAACAGCGCCGGCGATGAGGTCGACCGCGTGGTAACCGACCAATACTTCAACGGCATCTACGCCTTCCGTTTCCTCTCGCCGGGCACCTACACCGTGGTGGTGCAAAGCGACGAGTTCTACCGCTCCGAGCGACAGGTGGTCGTAGCCGCCAACGATGTCACCTACGCCAACTTCGACCTAAAGCGGGTGCGCAACACACCGCCCGAGGTGGTGAGCTATAGCCCCGTGTGGCGCGAGGGCGCGCAGGACGTGCTGTGCAACGTGCCGCTGGTGTTTAACTTCAACTGGGACATGGATAAGGAGTCGACCGAGCAGGCGCTCGTGATTGAGCCGGCTATCGAGGGTACATTCCGATGGGAGGACACCAACTATCGCATGGTGTTCGAGCCTTCAACCAACTATCAGCCCAACACGCTCTACACTGTCACCCTGAAGGCTTCGGCAAGCCACCCCGACGGGCTGGCGATGACCAACGACTTCACGTTCCAATTCCGTACCACCTCGCGCCAGTATATCGACGTGAAAGCGGTGTTCCCCAAGCCCGGCGACAAGATCCACTACAAGAGCCCGACAATCGAAATCCGGACCGACTCGCTGCTCGCCACGGCCAACATTTTCGACTACGTGATTGTGCGCGACAGCCAAAACAACCAGCTCACGCTCAACCGCCGCTCGTATAAGGCCAACAAGCGCGGCGACGCCTACGGCTTCCTTCAGTTCCCCGTGAGCACCGCGATGAAGGCCGGCGAACAATACACCGTCTCGTTCGCGCGTGAACTCTGCGACACCGCCGGCATCAAGCTTGAGGAGACGATTGTCAACACCTTTACCGCCGTGGATATGGCGCAAGAGCCGACCGACGAACCGGTGGCGGTGGTCAGCGAACTCGACGACGCCGCGGCTGTAACCGTCAGCGGCGATGTCGCGCCCACCGTTACCGCCGTTACCGATAAGCTGTTCGGCACTAAGGCTATTCAAGCGAAATATACCTTCGGCGAAGCTCTTGAGCAATTCGTTGTCGAGCCGACTCCTAATCCGGAGGTTACTTTTGCGATGGGCGACGTGATTGGCCTCTATGTGAACGGTGACTTCAGCTTCAACACCGTGGCGGCTGTGTTCGACATCGACGGCGAAGATTACGCTGTGCCTATCGCCATAGTCGACTTCCACGGATGGAAATATATCGAGAAGGAGATTGATTATCTGTTGGGTAAAACTCTTCCGCTCAAGGGTATAGCTCTAATCAAGAACGAGGGACCGATGGGCGCTTCGGGCACCGTCAAGTTTGACCGGATTGTCAAGGCTAAGCAAGGACAAGCCGGCGGACATGCCGACGTCAACGGCGACGGAGAAGTGAACGTGGGCGACGTGTCGGCGGTCTACACCGCGATCCTCGACAACACCGCGCCCGAGATGGCACACGCCGATGTCAACGTCGACGGGCAAGTGAACGTGGGCGATGTGTCGGCTGTCTACGACTTCATCCTTAACGGTGATATTATGCCCACCGGCGTTAAGCTGCGCTACACCACCGGCGACGAATACGCCGTGGCAAGCGCGCCCACGCCCATCAGCGGCATCGAGCTCGTCGACCATAACGGACGCGTCGTTGTCCGCAACGCCGCCAACTACCTCAACATGAGCCAAGTGCCCGCAGGAGCCTACGTAGCCCGCATCTACACCGCCGGCTCCGTGGCCTCACTACCTTTAATAAAGTAAGCGCCACACCAACTGGTTTACATTCACAACAAAGCGTCTCGATAGTCCTCATCTGTCGGGACGCTTTTGTAATCACCTCAATCGGTCCCGGCGGTGTCCGGCGGTTTTTTATCAGGTGGGACACTTGGTCTTGTGTGACATAAAATCTAAAGACCGATTCGGGTTAAATCTTGCTACTAGAGATGGTAAAAATATAACCTTTTCTTTAATTTTATGCAAAATATTTTGGAGTGTTGAGGATAAAGACTTATATTTGCAACATGAAATGACTAGACCCTCCTAAAAGCAGAAGAATTAGACTCTCAACAGCTTTTAGCCTACACTACGGTATCCGATTGGGATTTATAATGTGGCTTATGCCTATTTTGTATAATTTTTAAATTACTATTTTATAGAATATGGCTGTACCGAGATTTTATCTTTCCGCAATTTTGATGTTTCTATTAGTTGGTTTTAATAGTGGCGCTATAGGAGCATCAACCGAGCAGAAGCAAATAGACGCTGAACGAGATAGCGTATATAGTAAGATTTGCTATTCCTCAGTTTGCTACAGCGATTTCAAAAGCTTAGAAATCGAGAATTTAGCTGATGTTCTTAAAAAGGTTGGAGGCATCTCTATCGAGGATTGCCAAGTAACCCACAACAATACTCAAGTTTGTTTCATCATAGACGGCAAGCTATATGGTTCGGCTTACGCTGGTCAGAAGTGGGGTAATTACCGACGTCTTAGAAAATCTCTCAGCGACTTTAATGAGGTAGCCCGTTTCTATCCTTTGTACACAATAAAAAAAATCTTTTTTGTCGAAAGTCAGTATTTTCATTTCGTCGAAGATGGCACAAGGAATAAGGATATGGTTCTTATTATCACTAACAAATAATTCGCTTGATGCCCACTCTTTCATAAATTTGTCAATCAATCGCGGATAACACATTGCATAAAATATTAGTTTTAATTCTTCCGGCGTCGGCATAGACGGCCAAATTTGTTTGGTGATTGCTACGAATTGGACAGTCTCGAACAAAATAATCAAATCAAGTTTTGGCGGAAAAATCCGTGTTTTCAGGCCAAAACTTGATTTTTTTAGCACTTTTGGCGGAAAAATCCGTGTTTTTAGGCCAAAACTTGATTTTTTAGCACTTTTGGCGGAAAAATCCGTGTTTTTAGGCCAAAACTTGATTTTTTTAGCACTTTTGGCGGAAAAATCCGTGTTTTCAGGCCGAAACTCAAAAAAATGTGTTAATTTTGCCGCAAAATGTCGACAATTATGGGAACAAAACTTATAGGAAGAGAACGTGAGATTGAGCAACTCGACAAGTGTATGAGCAGTCCGAAATCGGAGTTCGTGGTGCTGTATGGCCGTCGCCGTGTTGGCAAAACATACTTGGTGCGCTCTTATTTCAAAAATCGGTTTGCTTTCTCCTATACCGGCGTGCGTGACTTTAACAAGGCGCAGCAATTGGCCAATTTCGCAAAGGCTCTGCAAACGTATGGAGGCTTGGAATGTCGTCCCGTTTTGAGCGATTGGATAGCCGCGTTCGATATGCTTGAGCAAATGCTCGAACACGATGCAACTGTCGGGAAGAAGGTCGTCTTTCTCGACGAAATGCCATGGATTGATTCGCAGAAGTCCGACTTTGTGGCGGCGCTGGAGAACTTCTGGAACGGCTGGGCGGCGCATCGTGCCGACATCGTGCTTATCGCTTGCGGCTCAGCCACTTCGTGGATTGTAGATAAACTGCTGCACAACAAGGGCGGCCTTTTCAATCGCACCACACGCCATCTCTATCTGCGCCCCTTTACACTTGCCGAAGTCGAGAATTATTTCAACTCGTACGGTTTTGAATGGGATCGGCGGCAAATAGCTCTGTGCTACATGATTCTGGGGGGTGTCCCCTTCTATCTTACAATGCTCGATGCCGCAAAAAGCCTTGCGCAGAACGTTGACGCCTTGTTTTTCTCGGGGATGAACGCACCACTACGCGTCGAGTATGACGAACTGTTCACATCTCTATTTAATGCTCCCGAAGGCTATATCAATGTGGTGAAAGCGCTTTCGAAACACCGCGAAGGGCTCACTCGCAGTCGTATATCCGAGTTGACTTCAATCGCCGGCGAAAGGTTGACAAAGATTCTGCGCGATCTCGAGCGTTGCGACTTCACCTTCAGTTCAATCCGATTCGGCAATAAAACGAACAATGCCATTTACCGCATAAAAGACTTTTATTCGCTGTTCTTCTATCGGTTTGTTGATGGTGTGAATATCAGTCAACCTCACTACTGGTCGCAGATGCAAGAAACACCACAGGTGAATGCTTGGCAAGGGCTCAGTTTCGAACTGCTGTGTTTACTACATGTCGAGCCTATCAAGCGTAGACTTGGCTTAAATGTGATACGCACCGCTGTGAGCACATGGCGCTCAAAATTGCCGGACTCTAACGCTCAAATCGACCTCGTGATTGAGCGAGCCGATAGGGTTATCAACCTCTGCGAGATTAAGTTTAGCAATAATATCTATTCTATAACAAAGGATTACGCAAAACGTTTGCTCGAGCGAAAGTCGCAATTTGTTGCCGAGACTGCCACGCGATATGCCACGCAACTTACCATGATCACCACCTACGGAGTTCTGCCCGGGAAGCACGCTTCAATAGTCTCCTCACAGGTGGTGCTTGACGATCTTTTTGTCGAGTCCGACGCGCTATAGCCAAAATCCGATATAATTCCAAATTGCCAAAAGGCAATTAAATGCACCGCGGTCGACGCATACGTCGATCCTACAATCGCCTGCCGTGTGACCGGTGTCCCACCCATAAAACGACAATGGCGGGCGACACTGAATCGCGTGTCGCCCGCCTTTGGGGAGCCTCTTGTCGGATTCGAACCAACGACCCCGAGATTACAAATCACGTGCTCTGGCCAACTGAGCTAAAGAGGCAGGTGGGCAAGCGGGCTACATCGCGCCGCTACAACCTGTTACCCTTGCTTCGGTCAAGACCTGGGGGAGTGGCAGGGAGCTGGCCGTGTAGGACTTACCCGGCTGCAAAGGTAGACATTCCGCCGAAACTGACAAAATTTTTCGCCAAAAAAAGTGCTTTTTAACATATTTTTGGCACAAAAAGGGCGAAAAACGGCTCCCTAATCCCGCTTTTGTCCCATAAATTGAGTAACTTTGCGGCGCTTTTCGCGACCAAAAAGTCGCTTTTTCAGCCCCACAAATAGCGAAAGGCTCGTTTACACTTACCACAACAGGCAATATTATGCGAAATATTATATTTCTGATAGCAATTATAGCGGGTGCAATCACAGCAGTGGCTGCAAAGAAAAATGTCGCCACCGACCATGCTACGGCCCGCAAGGCGCAATACATATTCTATCAGGCGTCAGCCCAGCGTCAGCAGGGGCGATACGACTCCTTCTTCGACCTGATTGAGTACGCCCACCGTCTTGATTCCACGAACACCTCCATCGGGTTCTACTACGGTGTGGCGCTTATGATAATGAACGATGCCGGCTCCGCCTCGCAGCAGCGCGCACTCGAGCTGATGCGTCGCCACGTGGATGCCGTTCCCGCCGACTATGAGGAGGCCAACTACTACTATCGCGCCTGCACCCAGCTCGACCGCTGGGACGAGGCGAAGCGCATCGCTCGCCGGCAGACGGCCCTCTTTCCCGAGCGAGACGACGTGTTGCAGCGCCTTGCCGTGTGCTACGCCCGAGAGCAGAAGTTCGACAGCGTGCTCGCCATTTATAACGACCTTGAGCGGCGTATGGGTGTCAACCAGAGCATAACCGCCATCAAGGCATCGACGCACGAGGCGATGGGCGACAGCCTCGGTGCCCTTGACGAGTGGAGAGCCTTCCGCAGCCACGCGCCATTGGACGCCGGAGCCAACACGTGGCTGGCAAGCGCTTTTCTCGACCGCGAAATGAGCGACAGCGCCTTCTACTACGCGCGTCGGGCTGTTGAGCTGAACCCTAACGACGGTTTTGCCAACTTCACGCTCGCCGGCTGCTACATGAGCGTTGGCGACACCGCCAACTATGAGAAGACGATAGTCAGGACGCTTACCGAATGTGACGTGGAGCTGGAGATGAAGACACAAATCCTTCGCAACTACGCCATGACGCGCATCTCGCAGGGCGACTCCACCGGCGTGGCCATACCCGTGTTTCGACGTATAATAGATATGCACCCGAGTGAGACCGATTTCCGCTCGCTCTTCTTGAGCTACCTGATGTATCTGAAGCGCGATGGCGAGGCACTTGAGCAGGCCGACCTTTGCCTTGAGCTCGAGCCTGATAACACCGAGATGTGGAAAACGGCAATCGCTATACTATACCGCAACCACGACTTTGACCGACTGCGCGACTACTTCAGCCGCGCGATCGCCGCCAACAGCAACAACGACGAGATGCTCGAATATGTGGCGGGAGCCCAGATGTCGATTAAGGACTATCAAGCCTCGCTCGCGACCTACGACCTCCTGTGGAACCTTGCCTCCAACGACGAGCAGCGCAGCAACATCATCGGCGGCAAGGCCGACGTCTACCTCGCTATGGGCGATACCATAGGCGCTATCAACACCTACGAGCAGTCGCTTGAGGTGTTCCCGGGCAACGTGGGCGTGATGAACAACTACGCGTATTGTCTGGCCAACATGGGGCGAAACCTCGACCGCGCGCTCGAACTCATAGCGCGCGCTGTCACCGCCACCCCCGACAACTACAACTTTCTCGACACCTATGCTTGGGTGTACTACAAGCGAGGCGACTATACTCTCGCG
>JAFVDY010000100.1 GCA_017478265.1 Muribaculaceae bacterium
CAGGTGACACTCCACGTCAATGCTTCCGGCGAGCAACAAGTTGCGTGCCGGAGGCAGCAAGGCGAGCGCGACCGCTATGGCGAGCGCGCTTGGGCACGCCACGCGTCGGCAGTCGTGTACGATACGCCGCCGGTTGAGTTCGGGCAGTCCGTAGACCCATCCCCCACCCTGCTGCTCGATGCGGTTGTTTCCCGAGAGATCGACAATCATTGGTAGATTGACGTCGGAATCGGTTGAAAAGGCTCTTGGTGCGCAGGCGAAGAGCAAATCGATCTCGCTCAATTCGCCATGCGCCACGAAAGTAGTAGAGAACTCGCCCAAGAGCCCGTGGTGCCGGTTTTCGACACGGTGGCCGGCGAGCGAGTGGCTCTCTATCCACTTTAGGTCGACGTCGGGGTGATTAATCAGGATCCGTAATAACTCACCTGCCGAATCACACTCACCGCCGGAAATACCAATTTTTATCATAAAAGCGTAAGTGTTAAAAACTTATCGTCGATTGACCGCATCGAGTAGAACGGAGCCTCTTTAGCCGATGGGCGGGTCAACGGGTATAAAGCGTGAAAGCACGCGCAACGCCTGCTCGTGTGTTACGCCCTCACGCAGGATGGCGAACACGGTGTCGGCACCGGGGATAGTCCCGAGGATTTCCTCGGTACGGCTCATGTCAATATCATAGGCGAGTCCGGCGGCGTAGCCGTTTCTCGTCTTTATAACCACCATGTTACCCGAGAAGTCGATTGACACGAAGCCGAACTGCTGCTGGGCAGTGATGTTCGGTTGTCCGGTTGTGATTAAGCTATCGTGTACATTATTGCTGTCGGGGATGATGTACATGTAGGAGTCGTCGGCGGTAGGAACCTTCGACACTCTTAGGGTCTTCAAATCGCGCGACAGGGTTGCTTGCGTAACCTCGATGCCGCGTTGCTTCAACATTACTGCCAGCTCGTTCTGGCTACCGACCTTGTTTCTCTTAATCAAGTCGATGATAATCTGTAATCTGTAGCTTTTGTTTCTCACCTTAATAGTCTTTAAAAAATACGATAATTGTGTAATTATGGCTGCAAATATACAACAAAGAAATAAAAATTCAAACTTTTTTCAGCAAAAAAGGCAACTTTTGCGACAATTGGCTGTTAAATCATGATTTGTGCAGCCACAGGGCGGCCACTTTGCGCCGTATGGCGAGCAGATTGCCAATTGTGATAGCCGCCATGATTACGACGGCTACAATGATAGCCGGCAACAGGCTTCCGCCCTTGGTGCCGAGCTGTGATAGAGTGTCCATATAGTAGACCCGCGCCACAATCATCAGCAGAATGGCAACCAGAAGCACTGTGGCGTTGATTGAGATAACCATCAGGCGATAGGGCTTTGAGACCTGCGCCGGCGAATAGCCGAGCAAAAGGAGGTCCTGCAGCTTGCGCGTGTTCTTCTGCAATAGCAGATAGATGCTTAACATGAGCACGAAGAATGAAAGCAAGCTGATGATGACACCAACAATGATTACGATTGAGATGATGATGGTCATGAAGTAGTAGGCCTTGCTCGACGACATTTTGTCGCCTGCGATTTCATAGTTATGCTCCTTCATGTATTCATCTATTTTGACATCGCCCGGGCGGCTCACCTCGAGAGCGACTCGTAGCGGCTGCTGCGGGCGTCCGTCGCCGTATCGGTCGTTGCTCCATCGCATGAACTGCTCCGGCACGATGATGGTGTTGAGGCGGTTGGAGAAGCCCACGATGCGTCCGGGCATAACGTCGGAATGCCCGTTTCCGCTGAGGGTGAACGACATGGGAAGGTTGCCGGCCTGCCCTTCGCTCACGCGCGGCAGACCCTGGGCGGCGGCGAAGCCGAAGTTGTAGAGCGAGAGATAGTCGCGCGACACGATTACGGGCACCTCGGGGTTTTCGGGATCAAACTCCCACTCGTCGGGGTCGATATCTATAAATTCGCTGGGAATTGACTCGAAAAAGAACTGGGTGCGCATGGCGCGACGATTATTCTGGCTGACGCCCATTGCGGCGAGGGTGCTGTACTCGCTGCTTACGAAGCGTCCTACACGTCGGCACCAGGGCTGTCGCTCGAGGTCGGCCACTTCGGCATCGGTGAAAGCACCGCTGTTGCCCATGATGGCTCCGGCTGTGGTGACGCTTTTACTGATGATGAGGAAGTCCTTGCTGATGAAGCTTTCCTCGTCGTTGAACACCGGTTTGACGTCGGTGTAGAACTGTATGGCGAGGATTACGATCGACAGGCCGATGAGGTTGGCTACGGCAAAGCCGACGAGCTGCGCGCGGCTTACGTTCTTACGCAATAATTTCCACATTAATCCCATTAGGAAACTTATTTTAAATACACGAGAGGACTATATAAAAGGATAAGAAGTTAGAGGGCGAGGTGGCGGTCGACGGTGATGGCGACGTTGTTGCCGACGCTTGTGGCGATGATGGCTGCGCCTTGCGCTTTGGCCTCGGCGGTAACGAGGTCGGCGAGAATGCGGTTGTTGGCTACATCAAGGTGGCTTACGGGTTCGTCGAGCAGAATGAACGATGCGGGCTGGCATAGAGTGCGCACAATAGCCACACGTTGCTGCTGCCCTATCGAGAGCCGCGAGACAAGGGTGTCGCGCTTGTCGGCGATGCCGAGTTGCTCGAGCATACGGTCGATTTGCGCATCGGATTTGAAGCCCGTCATATCGTTTTTGAGGCGTATGTTCTCGAGTGTGGTGAGTTCGTTGAACAGCCTCATGTCCTGCGGCAGATAAGCTATTTCGCTCGAGCGTATGCGGCACCAGTCGGCAATCGACAGCGAGCGTATATCCTTGCCGTCGAAGCTGATGGTGCCGCTATAGTCGATTCGATATCCGAAGAGATAGCTGCATAGCGACGATTTGCCCGTGCCGCTCTCGGCGGTGATGAGGTAGTGGTGCCCGCGCTCGAAAGCGAGTTCGGTCAGCCACACGTCGCTTGGCGTGTCGTCGCGGCCTGCAAAGATTGCCGGCAAAGTGTTATGCAAAGTTATCTCGTTCATTATAATTTACTTTCTCTTTTTACCTTTCTTGCCTGAGGATTTGGATGCGGCCTGCTGCTTCGAGCTTTGCTTGCCTTGCTTGGCTGCTTGCTTTTGTCCCCCGCTGTGCTTTCCGCCCTTCTTTGCGTCGTTGAGGTTGATGGTTTTGCCGGCTTGTACCACGTCCTTACCGCCGTTAGCGGCGCGAAGTTGGTCGATGGGCACACCGGTGCGCTTGCTGATTTTCGTCAGGTTCTCGCCCGGCTTAACCTCAATCTTGGCGGGCTGTTTAGGCTCCTGCTTGGCGTATTTGCCCTTGCCCTTCTTACCGGTGTATTGCTGCTGTTGCTGTTGTGCGGCGGCTTGATTGTTGTACTTGCCGTTACGGCCTTTCTTGCCCGAGTACTGCTGGTGTTGCTGTTGCTGCTGGTGTTGCTGAGCTGTGTATTGCTGCTGCTTGGGCTTTGTAGTGGCCTTGGGTTGCGGCTGTTGCTGCTGTTGAGCGTGATACTGCTGTTTGGGCTTTGCCGGGGGCACCTGTTGCTGCTGTTGGGCTTGCGGTTTGGGCTTTGCGGTTGGTGCCGTTTGCTGCGCAGTGGCGGTGTTATGTCGGTTGACGGGCCGCGGCGGCGCTTGCAGTTCGCTGTTGTAGTCGGTGGGACGAATGCTGGTTACATTCTCCATGTCGCCGGCGGGATTGTTGCCGCCGCCTCGCTTGTCGAGCACCTTAAGCACCTGTCCGTTGGAAACCTGATTGGTGCGCAAATCGTTGATGGCGATAAGTTCGTCGGGCGTCATGCCATACTTGAAAGCGATGCCCACGAGGCTCTCGCCCGTCTGCACATGGTGGTAGGTTTCGCGTCCGTAGCCGCCTGTCGAGGCCGACGACGAGCGCGAGGTCGAAGCCATGTCGGCCGGAGGCACGGTGGCGCCGGCGTTGGCGTAGTGACCGCCTCCGGTGGTGGCGGAAGCGTCGTAGGGCGTGTCGTCAAGCTCGTAGCTGCCGCTGCCAGGATTGACAACTGTACGAGCGGCATAGACGTCGCGGCGATAGTTGTAGATACTATCCTCGGCCATCACATAGCTGTAGATTTGCTGCGAAGGCAGGGCGAGCGTATAGGGGTGTATGTCGCCCGGAATAATATCGTGGCGATATTGCGGGTTGAGCACACGAATCTCGTCTATAGGGATGTTGAGCACCTGCGAGATCTGGTTGAAGTTGACGCGGCGGTTCACCTTCACGGTGTCGATGATAAGCGGTTTCTTGGCGAGCGCCGGACTGATGTTATGCTCCTTGTAGTAGGTCATCACATAGTTGGCGGCGATGAATGCCGGCACGTAACCACGCGTTTCGCGCGGCAGATAGTTGTATATTGCCCAAAAGTCGATTTGGTCGCTTCCGGCGCGCATGATAGCCTTGTTGACGTTGCCCGGTCCACAGTTGTAGGCAGCGATGGCGAGCGACCAGTCGCCGTAGATTTCGTAGAGTTGCTTGAAATATTGCACCGCCTTCTCGCTAGAGCGATAGGGGTCACGCCGCTCGTCGACGAGCGTATTGATTTCCAGCCCCATACCCTTGCCGGTACCCACCATAAACTGCCACAATCCGGCCGCTCCGGCGGGCGAGACGGCATTGGGGTTCATAGCGCTCTCAATCACAGGTATATACTTCAGCTCCAATGGCAGACCTTCGCGCTCGAGCGCTTCCTCGAAGATGGGCATATAATAGAGGCTCATGCCCAGCATCTGCTCAACGAGCGTGCGGCTGCGCTGCGTGTAGCGGTCGATATGTGCACGCACCACCTGATTATAAGGCATCTCAATGGTGGTGGGGAGTTGCTTGAGTCGGCGGATGTATTCCGCTTCGCTCACGTTGCCCGATGGCTTACTGTCGACCGTATAGTCCAGTATCGCATAGTTTTGGAGATACCAGTTGGTCATCATCTCTTGGGTGTCGGTGGCGTAGGACGATGGGAAGACGATGTTGTTGTCGGTAATCGTCTCTTTGAGCGACAACACATTCTTGCCCTTTGGCGCGGCGCTTGCCGTGAAAGCTGTGAGAGCCAACGCACCAGCCATTGCCATACTCAATAATTTCTTCATACTCTTTATCTTATTATTATTTTATTCTCGTTGATATTGTTTATTTGCAGTTTTAAAAAGGGTGGCTAAAAGCGGAGGGAGCAGCCTACGCCCACGTTGGTGGGGACGGGGCTGTCGGAAGTGCCGATGTTCACCTCGGGATGGACCCGCAGCGAGAGGTCGGGGCTGATGTCGAAATGGGCGAGCGAGGCGTCGACGTAAGCGTCGATGATGCTCAGCGCGTAGACGGCCACCATGCCTATTATACAAATGTCGCGATAGCGCCGATAGTAATCTTTCTTGTTCTTGAGCGCCTTCTTGAGCCATTCCATGTCGATAGAGCTTTCGTCGACCGTAGGTGGGTAGAAGTTCATGTATGATCGCGTTGTCGGGTCGGCATCCATGGCGTCACGATAAGCCTTGGTGTAGTCGCCGAGCATACGGTTGTTCCACGCTGTTGCGTAGCCCAGACCCACGTAAGCACCCACTATGATAGGCAACTTCCAATAGCGCCGATTGTAGATTTGTCCCAATCCCGGACAAAGCGCCGAAAGCCATAGTGCCCGCGTGGGATTGGGGTTGAAGGGTTTCAACTTCTTGGCCACGGCGGCGCTATCGGCCACCGGTGGCGCCACCACGGTCACACGGTCGCGATTGGTGACGGGAGAGAACACCACAGTGTCCTGCTCGAGCGAATGAGAACGGCGCTCGGGCAATGATGGCAACGTCTCTACTTTCACCACTCCGGTGGTGTCGCCCCCGGGGATGGTTACGGCGGGCCGATGACGGCGATCGCCGCGCACACTGCGTTGCGCCGCGGGTATGGAGTCCTGCGCAGCGAGTGGCAGAGCCGTGAGCAGTACTAAAGCCCAAAAGGCCACGAGCCTTGATATGTCGCCGAACGTTTTAGTCAAATCAACAATTAAAATGTTATTTTTGTAGATGACGTTAAGCCTTTAGGCGGTCGAAGAGCGCGATGATATGCTCCAGTTCCTCCTCACTCTTAAAGGGGAAGGTGATTTTCCCTTTCCCGCTCAGGTCGCACGCGAATTTCACAGGCACTCCAAAAGCCGCGGTAAGGTGCTTCGCCATTACGTCGAAGTTTTGCGCCGGCGACGCCTTGCGCTTAGCCGTTGCCGGCGCGTTGCCGTCGGCGGCCGCCTGCTGATATTCCTTAGCCCGTTGCTCGACCTGACGGACACTGAGTCCCTCGCTTAAGATTTCGTTGTAGAGCCGCAACTGCAATGTGGGCTTGTCAATGACGAGTAGCGCACGCGCGTGCCCCATGTCGAGACGCCTGTCGCGCAGCCCCAGTTGCACCTCGGCCGGCAGACGCAGCAGGCGCAGATAGTTGGCGATAGTGGTCCGTTTCTTGCCTATGCGCTCGCTAAGCCGCTCCTGGGTGAGGTTGTATTGCTCAAGCAACTTCTTGAAAGTGAGTGCGATTTCAATCGCGTTGAGATCCTCGCGCTGAATATTCTCTATAAGCGCCATCTCGGTGAGCTCAAGGTCGTTGACCGAGCGCACATAAGCCGGCACCGAGGTGAGTCCGGCGAGCTTGGCGGCACGATAGCGGCGTTCGCCGGATATGATCTGGTAGGCATCGTCGCCCACACTACGGAGCGTAAGGGGCTGAATGATGCCGAGTTCGCGAATCGAGGCCGCCAGCTCGCCAATAGTCTCGTCGTCGAAAGTGGTGCGAGGCTGGTCGGGGTTGGGGCTTATCTTGTCGATTGCGATTTCATTGATCGCACTGCTGCCGCCGGTGATAATATCGCCAATATCGTCCATAGCGAATATATCGTCGAAGCCGCGGCCCAGTACATTTTTATTCTTCATCAGTCTTTGTCGTTATTTGGTTATTTCCCGCGTGGCGGGACAGTAGTTTACTTCAAACCGCAAAATTACACATTATTCCTTACGCCTCAAAGCCGATTATATTTCTATTAAGTTATTTAACTTAATTTAAGGTGGCTCATTAAGCGACCGCAGCTACTGCCGGAGCGTAGCCAAATCGTCGTTTGCCGCGCCCTATCGCGAGCTATCGACGGGCGATGATTTCCTTGGCGAGTTGCAGGTGGCTGGTGGCGCCGCGGCTCGAAGGGTCGTAGAGCAGTGCCGGCAGACCGTGGCTTGGTGCCTCGCTCAACTTGATATTGCGCGGGATGACAGTATTGAACACCATATTGCCGAAGTGGCTTTTAAGTTCCTCGTATATTTGATTGGCGAGTCGCAGTCGCGCGTCGTACATAGTGAGCAGGAAGCCCTCGATTTTCAGGTTGGGGTTAAGTTTCGCCTTGATGATGCGGATAGTGTTGAGCAGCTTACTGATACCCTCGAGAGCGAAGTACTCGGCCTGCACCGGTATAATCACACTTCCGGCGGCTGTGAGAGCATTGACGGTGATGAGTCCGAGCGAGGGGCTACAGTCTATCAGGACATAGTCGTACTTACCGTCAATACCATCGAGCATACGTCGCATAACCCGCTCACGATTGGGCTTGTTGATAAGTTCGAGTTCGGCACCCACAAGGTCGATGCGCGAGCCCAGCACACTGAGTCCGTCGACACAGCTTGCCACTTGCGCCCCCTCGACGGGATAGTCGTCGACGATGCAGTCGTAGATTGACGAGGAGAGTGTCTTGGGGTTTATACCGAGGCCGCTCGTGGCATTGGCCTGAGGGTCGGCGTCGATTAATAGAACCTTCTTTTTGTTCACCGCGAGCGATGCGGCGAGGTTGATGGCGGTGGTGGTCTTCCCCACCCCACCCTTTTGGTTTGCTATCGCAATAACTTTAGTCATAAACGTTTATATCGTGTAGTGTTGTTAACGCATTAAAATTTCAAGCCGCAAAGGAACCACATTTATATATACCGACAAAAAAACAGGGCGTTAAAAACACCTAATTGTTAATAACTCGCCTCGGGGTTGTTAATAACTTTTTTCAATTGGCCATAAAGCGACGAGAGCGCGACCTCTGTTGCGGGTGGCGCTCTCGTGATTCCGTTTACGATCCAAACGGATAGGGATTTACTTATTCTTTTTGGTGTAGCTCATGTGCACCTTCTCCCAGGAGATAGTGCCGTCCTTCTTGACGTTAACGCGCACGAGGTAGTCGCCGGGATTGGGACTGTTCTCCTCGCTCATCGAGTCGAGCGTGAGATAGGTAACACCGTCGAACTCGCGGTCGTCCCAGGCGTGAACGTGACCACAGAACACCATTGTAGCGTTCCACTTCTTGAACTGATTGAGCAGGAAGTAAGTTTCCTCACGCGAGAACGTGGAGGCGAATTGCCAAAGCGAGGGACGGAAGATGTTGGTGTGACTGAAGATGAAGGTGTGCCTATAGGGCTTATATTTCTGTCCGTCGAGAATACCATCCTCTATAAGTTCAACCTGCTTACGCCCGAGAGTGCCACTGGCGGTATCAAGGAAGATGAAGTGGTCGATATACGATTCGCCGCCTTGTAAAACCGCAATATCAATCTCATAGAATGAGCTGTGGAAGATATTGCTCCACATTCCCCAGCCGTTGTGGGTGAGGTCGTGATTGCCCACCACCGGGAAGAATGGGTATCGAATTTCGTCGAATGTGTACCTATCATTTTCTTCATTACTATCCTCGCCCTTGGGCGTATAGTATCCGTTTTCATCCTTGTCGTAATACTTCTCCACATATCTCTTTTTAGCCGCGTTGAGCAGCGAGTCGAGCACGATGTAGTATTGCGGCTTAGTGTCGGCGATGTCGCCCAAGTGGGCATAGAGCATATCGTCGTTGTCAAGGCCGATTTTGAGCATCTCGTCCATTCGACCCGGGTCGGTGGTGACGTGGCTGTCGGCACCCACGATGAATGAGTACTCATCCTCGACAATAGCGAAATCTTTATCGTCGAGATATTTCTGATAGTAAACACTCGACATCTCGACGCGATCCTCGACTCCGGTTCCCGCCACGAGCACCCCGATGGGGCTAACCTTGTTGCAGGCGGTGGTTAAAAGCAGTGTAGCCACTGCGGTGAGAAGGAAATATTTTGTTTTCATCATTACCATTTGTATTTAAGTCCTAACTTCAATGATGTCTCGTATTTACTTGCCAGCTGGCTGATACTGCCGGCGGGTCGCACATTAAGCTCTCCGAACAGGCGCATCCCCAGCGGCAGCGGAGCGTAGAAGCGCAGGCCCCAGTTGATGTTCCAATTCTCGTAGTAGAACTCGTCGTAGTTGCGGAAGAAGATACCCAGGTTCCATGGGTTGCTGCGCTTGCGCACGTTGGCCCCGATGCCGAAGGTGAGCGTGATGGGCTCGCTGTATCCGTCGCGAGTGTGCTGGAAGTGGATATAGCTGCCGCCCAGACGTATATCGACATACGGCGACTCCCACGTGGCCGCGAGGTTCATCACCGTCTCGTTGAAGTCCCAGCGGTGGTAGTGGCTGTACATTGCCTTGGCGTCGAAGCTGATGTAGCCATACTTGAGCGGCAGCGTGTAGCCCGCTTGAGCGTCGATCGAGAAGAGTTGCTTGCCGAACTGGAACTGCGCGTCGCCACGCACGTGCCAGCGGCTCGTAAGGTGGCGTGTGTAGGACACCGCCAGGCCGCCGAAGCCACCGGTGGTGATATTGCTACCGCCATCCACGTAGCCGGCCACTTCGTTCTTATGCTCGCCGTCGAAGATGCGCTCGCCGCAATACACTTGAGCGAGAGCTTGCGCGCTGAAGCCGGCAAACATAAGCAATAATAGTATTAACTTTTTCATTCAATTTAAATATTATGGGATTTTAGCAAAATTTCAGAACGAGATACACAGCGCGCCGCCGAACACCCACTGGTTGAGCGTCTTGCGCATCTGCGACACGGCGGGCTTGGTGGCATCGAAATTGTAGCCCAGGAGCGCCTCGTGATAGTCGGGGATGAGGTCGGGCAGGAACTTAAAGGGGGCATAGGTGGCCTTAAAGGTCTTGCGGCACACGTCGTAGTCGATGAACACTCGCAACGAGAATGCGTTCTTATGGGCATAGGTGAGCGAGACACCGGTACCGAACTTCATAGTGTTGCTCACGCTCAGGTTGATATAGTCCCAATGACATTCGATATCCTTGTCGCCCGGCTTGAAAAGCGGCTCATTGTCGTTGACGAAGCCGTCGGGGTTGAGCACGAGTTGCTTGCCCTTGAGGTCGGCCGACACCTCGATGTCGTTCATAATGCTACGTCCGATGAGCAGTTTCGAGCCCAGGGCGAAGCGCGACGACAGCGGATAGTGGAAATAGACACCCGCGTCGGCGGCAAACTCGGTGATATGGTCGCTCTGGATGGTGAGGTTGATGTTCTGCATAGTGTTGGCGAACACGGGGTCGTTGGTGATGTTGCGCAGTTGCTCCTCGTTGTTGAGGGTGAAGGCGCTCCAGCCGTTGATAGGCGTGCTCTTGACGCGCAATCGGCCTCCCACGCCCACGTAGGGAGAGAAGAACCAAGCAGCCTCGGCTCCTACCACCGTCGCCATACGGAACTTTAGTTGTAGCGCGGTTTCCTCCTCCACATCGCCCTCGTCGATAAGTTCGTCGGGCACATTGAAGTCGAACGCGGGCATATTAAGGTTGCGGTTGCCCAGGCCTATACCCATCGAGATATTGAAGAACGAGGGGTTGGCGCGCATATCGGGGTAAATCTCGAGGTCGTTGCGCAGCAGTCCGCGTTTCTTGAACACGAGATCCATGATGCCGTAGCCGAGCTCGGTGGAGAGGATGCCGATGCCGGCACCCGAGAGTACGTCGGAGATCCAGTGCCGATTGTTGAGCACCCGCATCACACCGGTGGCGGTGGCGATGGCATATCCGCCCACCGAGAACCATGGCGAGCGTGTCAGGCCGTACTCCTTGTGGAGTATGGTGGCGGCGGCAAAGGCCGTGGCGGTATGACCCGAGGGCCATGAATTGCGCGTCGACCCGTCGGGGCGCATCTCGCTGGCTGTGTACTTGATGCCGTTGACCAACAGCGCCATTATGGCGTAGGAACTCGCGCTCGAGGCGAGCAGTCGCGGCCAGTCGCTACGTCCCTCATAGCCGCCCATCTTCAAGCCAAAGGTCAGCGCCAGAGGCAAGAATTGGGTGTAGTTGTCGATCTCGTTGTGGAAATTATACTTTATGAGACGTATTCTCGTGTTCGGGTTCTTATAATTCTGTCGGAACGCCTCTTTCTCCCCTTTGGCGATAATGCCTGCGAGGAAGATGGGGATGCCGGTCCATGTCTGGTCCTGCAGGAATGTGTAAGGCTTGACATTAGGATTTGTCACGCTCTTGAAGATGCGGAAATCGGCACCGCGATGCGGCACGTAAGGCACAGAGTCGCCGCTGACGACTACCGACGAGCTCACCGGCGCGGCCGGGACAGTGGTCGCGGTGTCGGCGGGTGCCGCTTCGGGCTCCGGTGTCGCGGCAGCAGCCGCGGGCGGCTCGGCGGAATCAACAGTTTTTTCACCCTCAATCGCTTGCGACACTACGGCGGGCTCAACCGTCAAATCAAGCTCGGCTGAACCGGAACGCGCATTGCCGCACAAGGCAATGGCGGCAAGAAGTATTGTGAAATATCTTTTCATTCGTTTTAATAAAACTTACAATAATCCCGATTGCGGAGAGGGGCGTATCGCAAGGAGGCTACGGAGTGACGCGGGTGCCGATATTCTCGCCGGCCACCACACGCGCCAGGTTGCCGTACACGTCCATATTGAACACATGGATGGGCAATTTGTTCTCCTTACACATCACCGTGGCCGTCATGTCCATCACCTTTAGGCCGCGCGAGTAAATCTCGTCGTAGGTGATATGGTCGAACTTGGTAGCGGTGGGATCCTTCTCGGGATCGGCGGTGTAGATGCCGTCGACGCGCGTGCCCTTGAGCATCACGTCGGCCTCCACCTCGATGCCACGCAGAGCGCTACCGGTGTCGGTGGTGAAGAAGGGGCTACCGGTGCCGCACGACATGATTGCCACCTTGCCCTGCCGCATAGCCTCGATAGCGCGCCACTTGGTGTACTGCTCGCCTATGGGCACCATGGCGATGGCGGTGAACACCTGTGCCGGCTGGCCGATAGCCTCGAGAGCGCTCGAGAGCGCGAGCGAATTGATAACGGTGGCGAGCATACCCATCTGGTCGCCCTTCACGCGGTCGAAGCCCTTGGCGGCACCGCTCAGGCCACGGAAAATGTTGCCGCCGCCTATCACGATAGCCACCTCGACGCCGGCCTCCACCAGCTCTTTGATTTGGCGGGCATAGTCGCCCACACGTTGCGGGTCGATGCCGTGACCCTGCGTGCCCATCAGCGACTCGCCGCTGAGCTTAAGCAGCACGCGCTTATAGATTGTTTTTGTCATAATCGTGCTATTGTAAAAGGTTTTGTAATATTAGTGTAAAAAAGGCAAACTCACGACTTTTATCAGCAAGTCATGCAGTTTGCCATATAATTTATAATAAGAAGGAGAAAGGACGCTTACTTCCCGGCAGCTTGTGCCTCGGCGCGCTCGATATTCTTGTCGATGCCATTTTGCATTGCATAAGACATGAATTTCTCCTTAATCTCCTTGTAGACCTTTGCCTCGTCGGCATATTTACCCTGCGCGCGCAGTACGCTTGCCTTCTTCTTCATGAAGTAGGGGGTGAGGTTCTCGTTGTCGTTGCTCATCGACACTGCCTTGTCGTAGGCCTTGAACGCCTTGTCCAGATTAGGCTTGGCGAGGCTGGCGTAGCAGTCGCCCAGCAACGATTGCGAGAGCGGGCCGATCACGTCGCCCTTGGGGTCGAACTTCTCGAGGTGCTTGATAGCCTTGTCGTAGTCGCCTTTCTTGACGAGCAGCACGGCCACTTCGAGCTCGGCGCGGTTGGCTTGGTCGCCACCGAATTTCTTAATCACTTTCTCATACTCGAGCAGAGCCAGAGAATCTTGCTGCTGCATATTCAAGATGTCGGCCTTGCCGATAGCCTCTTGCGCCTTCTCCTCATTGGGGCCGGCGATAAACGCCATGTAGGCCCAGATGCCGAGAGCGACAGCGATTACACAGCCGATGATGGTGTAAATCTTCTTGCGGTTTTTCTCAAATTTCTGCTCAACTCCCGAGAGTTGGTCGTTAAACTCCTCGAGTTTAGTACGAGTGGGTTGGATCTTTTTCTTTGCCATTTTATGTAATATTTTTTTAAATTTTCGTGTTTACAGCCTGCAAAAGTAATAGATATTTGTTGATTACGAAACAAAAAGTTAAAATAATTTACGAAAAAACGCATTTTTTGTCTTTGCGCAGCAAAAATCGCCCGCAAAAATCGCCGATTTTACTTCTTATCATGCGATAAAAGCGGGCTTTATAGAAAAACAACTTAAACAATTAAGGGACAACTTTAACAACGTTTTTTTAAGAAAATTCTGAACAACCAAATAGTTGAATGCTCTAAATAACAAGAAGCGGTAATTGAGTAACAAAGAGCAAGGAAGGAGCGGCCCGCGCGTGGGGTCGCTCCTTCGAAGCAGAAAGAATGTTACTATATAATGAATGTCGTGGTTAGCGTACGAGCCGCTTGGCGGTGGTGACGGAGCCGTCGGCGTGGCGGGTGACAACGATGTTGACGCCCTGCCAGGGCTTGGTCGATAGCTGTCCGGCTGCGTTAACGTAGGTGACAGAGGTTACGTCGGCATCGGCTGCATCAAGGTTGTCGATAGCCGTCACGTTGTCCACCTTGACGGTGAGGCGCACACGCTGGGTGTGGCCCTTCTGCGTCATTGCCACCACTATGGTGCTCTCGCTGCGATCCTGTTGAGCGTCCACCACGAGGCGACGGTTGTCGGCATCGAGGGTGATTGTCATCGCCTCGGTGTCGAGTTCGCCGTCGAGCTTATAGGTGGCGGTAGCGCCGTCGTCGGTGTAGGTGAAGTAGCGCTCCAGCGGCACTTTCTGTCCCGCTTTCGCCTTGACGACGTAGGTTTCGTCGGCCATCTCAGGCTCGCCGCCGAAGTCGTCCATAGCGAAGTAGGCGGGCGTGTTGAAGCCGTATTGCCCCATGTCGGTACCGCTCAGGGTGAAGGTTACGCCCTTGACGTTGCCCAGCGGGGTGAGGTCGACCCATTCCCAAGTGTTGAGGTTGTAGTGGTCGGCTTCGTTGTCGCTGCGGAAGTCGCTCAGGTAGAAGTCGAGGCTGTTGTCGGCGTTGTCGACGTCCTTAACGGTAACCTTAAACCAGTCGCCCTGCGTCATGGCACGCGCGTAGTCCACGTTGCCCACCAGGGCATTGTAGGCGTAGGCGGTGTTGGTGATATAGAATCCCGGTATCACGTCGCCGGCCACGTCGTGGGTGACGGTGATGGTGCCGCCCTGCGGATAGGCGATCACGAAGTTGTCGCTCTCGCGTCCGCCGCCGGTAACACTGTGGTATTGGTCGTTGAGGCCGGCGTAGGTGTCGGCGGTTTGGTTGCTCAAGGCGTAGTCGTACCAGAAGCTGGTGGTGGAGCCGGGCCAGATGGCGTTGCCCACAGCGAAAGCGTATGAGCCGCTGTACCACGTGTCGTCGTCGTTATCGCCGTTGAAGAACGACTCGTCGGGCAGATAATTGTCGTCGAAGGTGGCGGCTACGGCGTCGCCGCGAACTATGACGGCGGTCTTGGCGGAGGCTTGCTGTCCGTCGGCGCTCGCTACGGTCACGCGATAAGCGTAGCTGTAGTCGGGCGTAACGGTTACAGTAGGCTCGTTGCCCACCACGTTGTTCATCTGGTCGCGCCACTCGATGGTGTAAGGCTCATCGCCTCCGGCGACGGTAACGGTGAGCGTAGCGCTCTCGCCGGCATCGACGGTGGCGGCCACGGCGGGAGCGGTGGCGGTGAGCGGATCGATATGGCGCGCGGTGGTGAACTCGGCGGTAACGATGTCGCTTTGCGTTCCCAAGTCGTTGACGGCAAGGAAGTAGGCCACATAGTCGGTGGTCGGCTCAAGGTCGGTGAAGGCGGTGGTCACCTCAGCGTCGGCGATATAGTTGACGGGCGTGGTGGCGAGCAGGTCGTCGGCGCTGACGGCTTTCAGCCGTTTGCCTCCGGCGGGCGTTTCAGCCTTCTCAATCTTGCTGTAGAGTTTGCCGGCCACGTTCCACTTGGTAATTACCTCGGCACCGGCGTCGGTAACATTGGCCGTGCGCGGATAGTCCTCGGCGAGCGCGGGCTTGGTGTCGACCACTTCCACGTACTCGTAGGCGCCGAGCGTGGGCGCTTGTGCGTCACGGGTCACGCCGTCGGCGTCAACGGTGAGCCAGCTGAGCGGAGTGGCCACGTTAAGGCCGTCGGCAGCGGAGAGGTGGAGGTTGGCGGGGGCCATAAATTGCGGCTCGACGGCGATAGTGGCCTCGGCATTGTCGAGCGCGTTGAAGGCGTCGAGGCCGGTGTCGGCCTTAACGTTGCCCGAGGCGGCGTAGAAGTCGTTGTTAGTAAAGGTGACGCCGGAGAACCAACGGTCGCCCACAAACATCACGGGCGAGTCGGTGGTGGCGTTGCGCATCAGGTTGTTTTGCAGCGTGATGTCGGCATAAGCGCCGCTTGCGCTGTTCGATGTATAGAACGCGTAGCCTGCCGAGCCCTCAATGTTGACGCTGTTGTGAGCGATGAGCACGTGGTGGGTCGACGGTTCGAGCTGGATGCCGACGGCCGAGGTGCTCGGCGCTTTGGTGATGGCGATGGCGTTGTTATAGACGCGTCCGGGAGCGTCAGCGTAGCCGTAGGCGTCGCTGCGCAGGTTGATACCGCCGCTGTAGTACTCTGTTTCGCTGGTGATTTTGTTGCCGGCGATCACAAACGCGCCGCGGCAGCGCATGGCGTCGATACCCCAGTAGCCGGTGCGCTTCGTTTGCGACTGGTAGATGGTGTTGTTCTCTATCACGGGCGCGATCTCGGGATTGACGTAGATGCCCTTCGAGCCGGCCTCGCTGATGGTGTTGCCGCGCACCACCAGTCCGCGCTCCATCGAGAGCGACAGGTTGGCCGTGCCGCCCACGTTTAGGCCGATGTAGCCGCCATCGAGCTGGTTGTTCTCGATGGTGACGAAGTCGTTGTTGTGTCCTTCCTCGTTAATCACCGTCATCTGCACGAGGTTGATGCCGCTGTAGCCGCTGGTGACGGGCGTAGCCTTGACATGGCAGTCGCGCAGCGTGAAGTGGTGGCAGCGGTCGTAGCCTTGCACCACGTAGCTGTAGGCCGACTCGTCGGCGGGCGCGAAGGTAAGGCTCTCGAGGGTGACGTAGGGCGTGTTCTCGACGAATACCATACCCTTATAGTAGGCTGTGGAGCCGGGCACGTTCTCGCTTTGGCCGGAGCCGGCGATGGTGACGCGGTCGCGGTTGCCGCTGAGCGAGGTGAAGGTGAGAGTGTTGACGGCGTCGACACCGGGGATGGCGCCGAAGCGCAGGTTCTCGGCGTAGGTGCCGTCGGCGATCTTGAAGGTGACGGCACCCTCCACGCCCTCGGCGAGCGCGGTGAGCGCGGCTTCGATGGTGGCGTAGTCGGCGTTGTCGCCTCCGATGATGTATTCGCCGCTGAGGCCCGCTTTCACGGTGCGCTTGGCGGCCTCACCGGCGGCGGTGGCACGATCGCCCACCGCGAGCACACGTGCCGCCACGGTGTTGCCTGCGCCGGCGTCGGGAGCGACGTCGTAGCATAGCCACAGATAGTGGTTACCGTTGTCGGCAATGGTGAGCGGGGTGTCGAAGGTGAGGGTGTTCTCGCCCGCGGTCACGGCGGCGACGCTGCCCAGCAGGCGGTCGTTACCGAACAGGGCGGTGTGGCCAGTGTAATACACCTTGGCGGCGGCGATGTCGGCCGTGGCGGTTGTGCCCTCGGTGCTGAACGTCAAGCCGCCGATGGTGAACGGCTCCTTGTCGCCGCTCACTACGAGCGCCAGCTGCTGCATTACGGCGTCGTGGCCGTTGCGCATGGCGGGGGCGACGGTATTGTCGATTTCAACCTCGTCGATGGCGAAAGGCGTCTTCTCGTGCAGACTTACCTCCATCTCCCAGCCGTCGAGGGTCGACGCGGTGGAGTTGGCGGCGAAGTCGATGGTGAGCGAGCCGTCCTCGGCCTTGCTCACAAGGTTCTCCGGACCTTTGGTGGTCGAATAGCCGGTGACGGTGCCCAGGATGTTGTCGCTGTTCACCTCGCGGCCGCTGTAGACGTACATCTTGCCCGAACCGATTGAGAAAGAGTTGGTGTTGACCTGCACGGCGCTGTTGTCGCGGCCGGGCACGAAGGTGACGGTGCCCTTGAAGCCCTTGGTGAGCTTGCCGTCCTTGCCGCCGTCGTCGTAGAAGAGCAGCGGTTCGGTCACGGTCACCACTTGGCTACCGCTCTGAATGATATAGAGGTATTTCACCACGCGCGAGCCCTCGGGGTCGCCCTCGGCTACGGTGGTGACAGCATCGTTAATGTCGACAAGCGACACCAGGCGGGCGTCCACCACGCTCTCGGCGGCCGCGTCGGCCTTAACGTCGACGGTGAGCCAGAAGTAGTTCATGCCGTCGGCAAGGGCGCGCTCGCCGGCGATGGTGACGGCGCTCTCGGTCGGGTTCTCCACCGAGCCGAAGAGAACCGCCGTCTCGCGGTTGTTCTCATTATTATAATATACGCTCACCTTCGAGAGTGCGCTTTGCGACTCCTTGAGGTCGACGTTCACAGCCTTGACGGTCTTGAGCGACAGTGTGCCCTCGGTTTCGACGGCGAAATCGAGCAGCGCGGCGTCGGCAACGCCAACTGCAACCACGTCGGCGCTCGTTTGGTTGACGGTCACGTTCTTAATCTCCATGTCGTGGTTGACGAAGGGGCGCACGGTGGCGGTCCAACCCGTGCCGGCATAAGAGCTGCTGGAGGTGTTGGGATTGAATCGGATGGTGAGCGAGCCGTCGGCGGCGGTGGAGCGCAGTTTGCGCCCCGGGCCTACTTTGGCCGCGTCGGCGCTTTCGAGCTTCCACAGGATATTGCTTGCGTTCACCTCGCGGCCGCTGTAGATTTCGAACACGGCGCGGGTGCCGTAGCTTGAGCTTGCATAATAGACGTCGAACGCCGAGAAGTCGATCTCGGCCACCGAGTTCTCTACCGTGGGCACGAAGGTTACCACGTAGTCGGTGTTCTGAGTCTCATATTTGCCGCTGTAGCCCTCGGTATTGGTGAAGGTCCAGAGGCCGCTGATGTTGTGGCTGTGGCTGCCGGCGGTAGCGCGGCACACGTTGTTGACCGTGCGCGTGACGGCCACGGGAGTGGCGAGCGCGTGCCCGGTGCCCTCAACGGTGACGGCGCTGACAGCGAGTTGCAGCTCGTCGCCGGTGTCGACATCGTCGGCCACGGCGACCACCACGGCGAAGTAGTTATGTCCCTCGGCGAGCAGACGACCGCCCTCGGCGGTGATGGCGCCAGTGGTGACGGTGCCCGTGGCGAAGACGTCGGCGGTCGAGAAGGTGTTCTTCTTGCCGAGCGAGTAGATGGTGTAGGCGCTGATAGCCTCGGGAGTAGCGGTGCTCAGGCTGATGCTCTCGAGCGAGAGCGGCGAGGCCTGATTGTCGGTCACGACATCGAGTACGAGCATCTTCGCGCCGCTGTCGCCGGCGCTCACGGTGGAGGCGGCCTCGGCATCGGCCGTGGCTGTAACCTCGCTGAAGGTCATATTGCCGGGCAGGAACTGGCTTACCACCGCTTCCCAACCGCTCTTGGGGTAGGCGGCGGTGCTCTTGAGGTAGACGGTGAGCGAGCCGTCGGCCGCCGTCGATTTCACGAGCTCGGCCTCGGTGAGTAGCGTGGTGTTGAGGTTCTCCTCGTTCACCTCGCGGCCGTTGTAGAACTTGAGCACGTCGTTGTAGCCCGTGCTGGAGGTGTTGAACAGGTCGAGCTTCGAGAAGTCAATCTTGATGGCGTACCCCTCGGTGGCGGGCACGAAGGTGATTTGTCCCTCGAAGCCCTGGGTGATGTTGCCGTCCTTGTCTCCGTCGTCGTAGAAGTTGTAGGGCACATCGCCCACTACCACTGTCTGCGGCGACAGCGCTATGCGCGCTATCGCGGGCTTGGCCACGGCCACGGCGGTGGCTGCGGTGAAGGGTGTGATGCCCTCGGGCTGCCCTACGGTGGTAATCTTTGTAATCTCCACTTGCGCGGTGGTGCCGGGAGTGGCGTCGGCGGCAAACTCGCCCGCGATGGAGAACGCGTTGTCGCCCTCGGCGAGCGCCTCATGCAGCGTGAAGGTGTAGCCGTCGCCGTCGGCGGCCACGCCCTCGTGCACCGAGCTCGCGCCGGCCATCGAGGCTTGCGCGCCGCGATACAGGCGCAGCTTAAGCGGGTCGACAGCCGCGCCGCTGACGCGGAACGAGATACCCGTCACCACGTCGGCGTTCATCACACCGGTAGTGCTCACGCGGGCCGTGGCGAAGTTGACGCCGGTGGTGAAGTCGGGGTGGGACACTACCGCGGAGTAGTCGCTCGCCGCGCCGGTGACGGTCTGATCGTCGAGCGTTATACATTGCACGGTAGCCTTCCAGCCGGCGCACTCCTTGGCGTAGCGATACAGGTAGCCCACGGCTATGATACCGCTGGCGTCGGTGGCGGTATAGCTCTTGTCGCTATAGGTGCCGTCGAGCTTTTCGAGCACGTTGCCCGCGGGCAGGGTGCTCGAGGCGGTCACACCGCTTGTGGCGGTGGCGTAGGTGAATGAGTTGTCGGCATCGGGGTCGCCGGCGTAGACGTTGACGTAAGCTGGCCACGACGTGCCGTCGTTGCGGATGTCGAGCGCCTCGAAGGTGAGCCGGATGGCCATTCCTTCGGCGGGCTTGAACACCGTGAGCGACTGCGAGTTGTTGCTGTTGCTCGACGAGATGCCCTTATAGCCGTTCGTGTCGTAGAACGTGATCACCTCGTCGGCACCCACCTCGATGGTCTGCTTACCGAACTGCGGCTGATTAATCACGCGCTGCGCCGGAGCGGCCGGAGCCGCCGCCAGCACGCACGCCACTATCAGCGGCAGTGCTTTGAAAAACAGTTGTAAATACCTCATTGTTAATAGTTTAAATTAAAAAATAATGTTTCGCTCTCCGTGGGGCTCGAGGCGACCGGGCGCGAGCGAAACAGTGGCAGAACAATGAGGCTCGGGGGGGTGGGACACTTGTCACGTGCTGTAACGGGGGGATTATCCAACGGGTAGCGACACAAGCATGACGACCACAGGCCGATATGTTGTTCCGAATAAGGCTCTGATTCCGCGAAAGCCGCTTCGAACTGTATCATGCAATGTGGCAGGTCTTCTGACTTGTCTCGTCTTGCCGGCTTCCGAGCCTTCCCATTGCGCTATAGACTGGCAACAGTGGCCGGGCGTAAGCCCTTGGGGGAGCGGCAAGCTGTCGAGGCGCGCTCGGCGCGAGACTCACAGCAGCGGGTCCTGTTCAGGATTTTCACCTGATTCCCTTTTCAACCGAGGGCGGCGCGACGCGTCGAGTAACGCCTTAAACCGCCTGTCGGTCACCATATTACATAGTGCTTCGATGCGAAGCACGCCGCAAAGATACAACTTTTTAATGAAAAATTAAAAATTATAAATGAAAAATTTCGCCCCTCGCTTAAGCGGACGGTAAATGCGGACGGTAGATGCGGACGGTATAAAACAACAACTCAAACAACTCAAAACAACTTTTTTAAGGATTTGTGCGGTATTGACGACAGTATAATGAATGTAGGGACGCGCCATGGCGCGTGTTGGACATAACATTGGTTGTCAGGCGGTTGCGGCACCCGGTCGACGCATGCGTCGACCCTACAATCAATCCGGGTTTTCTACCCAGAATTATTAAGCGCCGGAGGCGCGTAGGAATTCAGGCAGGAGGCAAGGGCGCAGCCCGCAGCCCCTGTGTGCGCCGACGCGCACGCCACCCCAACCTCGAAGAGGTTGCACATCGCCGGCACTCATTTTGGGGCTCATTTTGGGGCTCATTTTGGGTGTCACCACGATAAAGTTTCTCGAATAGCGGACTTCGCTTTATCGTAACCAAAACGCCACCATCACGGTTCTCTATTGTAGGCAAGGGCGCAGCCCGCAGCCCCTGTGTGCGCCGACGCGCACGCCACCCCAACCTCGAAGAGGTTGCACATCG
>JAFVDY010000010.1 GCA_017478265.1 Muribaculaceae bacterium
ACGACCATGCTGGTCATCGGCGCCGTCGCCGGATGGATCTACGACAAGCGAGCCACCACGTGGGACGAGATGCGCAACATCTCCGCCGCCAACAAGCAACTGCTCGCCGAACGCTATCGCATAGGCCTCGAGCCGCCTATCGGCGCCACCAAGAGCGACGACGGCACCATCAAATATCTGTTTGACGCCGGGGGCGGACACGCCGTCGAGAGCGTCTACATCCCCGAGGACGACCGCGCCACGCTCTGCATCTCGTCGCAGAAAGGGTGCCGCATGAACTGCTACTTCTGCATGACCGGCCGACAAGGATTCCACGGCAACCTCACCGCCGCCCAGATTATCAACCAGGTGCTGAGCGTGCCGGGCTCGAAACAGCTCACCAACGTAGTGTTCATGGGCATGGGAGAGCCGCTCGACAATCTCGAGGCCGTGCTGCAAGCGATTGAAATCCTTACAGCCGACTGGGGCCTGGCGTGGAGCCCGAAGCGCATCACGGTGTCGACCGTTGGTGTCAAGCCGGGACTGAAATCGCTGCTTGAGGAAACGAGCGTACACGTGGCCGTGAGCGTGCACGACGCCGTGGCCGAGGAGCGACAGTCGCTCATGCCCATTGAGCGAGCTTTCGCCATCAAGGACATAATGGAGATGCTCGGCAAATACGACTTCGCCCACCAGCGACGCCTGAGCGTGGAGTACATCATGTGGCAATGGTTCAACGACGACATCAAGCACGCCGAAGTGCTGCGCGAACTCCTGCCCAACGAGCACGTGCGAGTCAACCTAATCCGCTACCACCCCATCCCCGACACGCCCAAGCTGCGCACCAGCAGCGACGAGCGTATGGCCTACTTCCGCGACTACCTCAACAGCAAGGGCGTCACCTGCACCATTCGCCGAAGCCGGGGCGAGGACATCGCCGCAGCATGCGGTATGCTCGCCGGCAAAGTGAAATAGCCGGAAAAAAATGGGGATTGGTTGATTTTTTTGGCGGTTTTTGGGTTAATTGCTGGAAAAACAGTAATTTTGCGGGCTGCAATGTGGCTATCGGCGCTCATCGTTCGCCCCGGCCGCCGCGTTGCGTCTATGTTTAACCTATTATGATACAACGACATAAATAACAACATCGACAAGGACATTTTATCTATAAACAACTAATATTTTAATGAAAATCTTTAAAGCATTTGCGGTGGCTATCGCGATAGCGATGGCACTGCCGGTTCTCGCCGACGCCCCCGACGGCTACTACAGCAAGGCGGAAGGCAAAACAGGACAAGCGCTGCTCACGGCGCTCTACGACATTATCAACAGTCACACCAAAATCTCGTACGACGGACTATGGGAGGCTTACAAAACCACCGACGTAACGCTCGACGGCAAATACTACTGGGACATGTACGCCACCACACAGTTTCCGCTGGGACAGAAGCACTGCGGCAGCTACAAAAGCGTGGGCGACTGCGTCAACCGCGAGCATTCGTTCCCCAAGAGCTGGTGGGGCGGCGGCAAAGCCGACCAGTATAGCGACATCTTCCACCTCTACCCTACCGACGGATTTGTGAACAACCAGCGCTCGGCCTACCCCTTCGGCGAATGTGCCGGCGGCACCTATCTGCCCGCAAACGGCAGCAACAAGCCCCTCGGCAAGCTGGGCATATCCACATTCAGCGGTTACACTGGCAAGGTGTTTGAGCCCGACGACATCTACAAGGGCGACTTCGCGCGTACCTATTTCTATATGGCGACATGCTACAACGACAAGATTGGCGGCTGGAGCAGCCCAATGCTCGCCGGCAACAGCTACCCCGTGTATACCACCTGGGCGGTTAACCTGCTGATGAAGTGGCACCGACAAGATGCCGTAAGCGACAAGGAGACCAACCGCAACAATGCCGCATACACCAAGCAGAAGAACCGCAACCCCTTTATCGACCACCCCGAGCTCGCAGAGTATATATGGGGCAACAAAGTGGGCACAGCTTGGTATCCCGGCGCGAGCACCGACCCGGTACTCTCTTCGCCCTCCAACGGCACTACGGTCGACTTCGGCAACGTAGCCGTCAACAAAACGGCTTCGCAGACCGTCACAGTTCAAGGCCGTAACCTGACTGAGGCGCTCACCGTCAGCGTAATAGGCAACGCTTTCAGCACCACCACCTCCACCATCAGCGCCGCGGCAGCCAACAGCGGCACCACGCTCACCATCAGCTATACCGCGCCAGCCACAGCACAGGCCAGCACCGGCACCCTCGTAATCACGAGCGACGAGGTGAACGCTACCGTACAACTCAAGGCACAAAGCATCGACGGCATTCCCGCGCTTAGCGCGCAGGAAATCACCACCACATCGGTCCGCGCACGATGGACCGACATGGGAGATGCCACCAACTATCTGCTGCACGTCTACGCCGACGACGGCACAACCGAGCTGCGAGGCTACCCCGTGAGCGTCACCGCTTCAGCAGGCTCCTACCTCGTGACCGGACTCGAGGCCAACACCACCTACTACTATCAGCTCACAAGCACAGGCCTCAAGAGCAACATCGTAGAGGTAACCACACTCGACCACCCGAAGATTATCTCCATACAGAGCGATAGCGAGGCTATGCTCATGACCGCCAACCTGAACGAGGCCTCCACAATACTCGAGGCGCAAGTCTACACCGAGTATGTGACCGAAGAGGTGGAGCTGACCGTAACGGGCAACTTCGAGATTTCACTCGACAAGCGCACTTGGGCCACCGCGCTGACCATTGACCCCGAGGGTGAGACCTTCTACGTGCGCATCGCCGACACAAGCGCCGAGGGCAACTTCGATGGCGAGCTCACCGCCGCAACAGCCACCCTCGACGGCTATAGCACCGACATCATGGGCGTAGTGACCGATCCCGATGCCGAAGCCAAGCAAGTGACCGAAGGCTTCGAGAGCTGCACCACCGGCGGTTATTGGACGAAGCAAGTGCAGGGCGATGTATTCCTCTGGGACTTCACCGACGCAGGCATCTGGGCCGACCAGCACCGCGACGGCGTGGTGTCGTGCCGCTTCGGCAAGACCGGCAGCTCGTCGATAGCGATGGCCGAGGACTACACCCACGGCGCAAGCGGCTTCTCATTCCTGGCGGCACCCTACGGTAGCGACGCCGACGCCACCTTGGTAGTAAGCTACAGCACCGACGGCGGTAGCCACTGGACCGACCTGCAGGCGTTCTCCGTCACCACGGTTCAAAGCGCGCCGGCACTCTCACCGCTCAAGGCCACAACCATTGGCGGACTGAACGAATACACCGTCACCCAAAAGTTCAACATCGCCGGAAACGTCCGCTTCAAGATCAGCCAGACCTCCGGCTCGCGCGTCAATGTTGACAACATCACCATCACAGCCTATAAGTCGCCGGCCACTATCATCAACGTGGTAAGCGACACCGACGAGGCTCCCGCTTTTGACGCCGTGCCCGCACGCGGAGGCATCACCATCGAGAGCGCCACCAAGGCCAAGCTGCACATCTACAACGTAGAGGCACAAGAGGTGGCTAAGGTCACCGTCGCCGGCTCTACCACCGTAGCGCTACCCGACGGCATCTACATCGTGACCGACGGCAAGCACGCCCGCAAGGTGGTGGTACGCTAAGTCCCCCAACCCAACCCATACCTCCGCCACCCGCCGCGCCCCCGCGCGACGGGTGGCGCCGCATTATAGTGAACAGGTGGTCGCTGATTGTAAACCACAAATTTAACGAATTAGACGAATTTGACAAATTAGTTTTTGGTCAATATTGTAGGGTCGACCCATGGGTCGACCGTGGTACATCTCGCTATGTTTCAATATGTTCGACACCCGGGCGACGCATGCGTCGCCCCTACATTTGTCCGGTGGGACACTGGTACGCGCCGGAGGCGCGTAGGAGTTCAGGCAGGAGGCAAGCGCGAAGCGCGCAGCCCCTGTGTCGTGCGAGCTTCACCATCCTTCTCCCGCGCCCCGGCGGGGCGCAAGAATGCGGTGGGACAGTGGTAGGACGTTGTGTGTTCATCCTTCTGCTGCAGAGGTGTGGGGTATGCCTCAACCCACGGTCGCGACCGTGGGTTATCCGTAGTGGGCTGCCTGCGGCA
>JAFVDY010000101.1 GCA_017478265.1 Muribaculaceae bacterium
TAGCAGCCGTAATTGTTCCGCTGGTGACAAACAACAATACCACACGACAACTGTGGCGTGCGCAAAAAAGCCTCGCAACGGCACGTGTCGTTGCGAGGCTCAATGAGGTTAAGAAATTCCCAATTATTTCTTCTTGCGATTGCCGTAGCGGCTCAAGAACTTGTCGACGCGTCCTGCGGTGTCGACGAGCTTCTGCTTACCGGTGAAGAAGGGGTGAGAAGAGCTCGTAATCTCAAGCTTTACCAGGGGATAGGTCTTGCCGTCTACCTCGATAGTCTCTTTGGTAGCGACAGTACTGCGGGTGATAAACACCTCTTCGTTCGACATATCCTTAAACGCCACTTCGCGGTAGTTGTCGGGATGAATACCTTGTTTCATTTTCTTATCTTATTATATATTAATAAATTGCACAATGCAGGCGGTGGTAAAAACGCCTTTTTTGATTGTAATGGCGCGGCAAAGGTACAACTTTTTTCTTTTCCCGCAAAAGATTTTCAAAAAATATTCCTTTTCGTCTCTCGTTTTCCGGCGTTACAGAACAACTAAGACAAGCGTCGAACAACTTGAACAATTTTTTGTTTGTAGATGCGAAATTTTATTAGGCGTTTATCGGGTGGAGTGGAGGTGTGGGCTGTTAATGGGTGTTAAAATGCTGGAATGTAAACGTTTGAATTATTTTGATTTATTAATTTATACAAATATTTACACATTTTAACTGAAAATCTTACCACGATTTAAAAATAAAGAAGTACTTTTGCACGTTCTTAAGAACGAAATGGCTCCCATTGGAGCCGGCAAGCCGAGCGAAAAAGCTCTCTCCCGAGTGTAGAACCCGTAGTTATATAACGAAGTCGCCCCGTGCGATATTATAATAATGTGTTTCACTTTTGCTCCGGCTTGGTAATCTTTAAAATTGAGAAATATGACAGTTAAGACAATTTGTAGTAATATCCTTTCAATTGGAGTAATTGCCCTTGCAACAATGTCGATGAGCGTTGCGACTAACGCACAATCGCGTTCTATCCAGAATTATCGTCAGGCTCACAGCAACCTGCTCGCCAATCAAACCAACGTCAACAAGCAGCTTAGCGTGGAGGAAACCTCTCGCTACGCCCGTGACCTCTATGGCGATGTGGAGCCCGAGCATGATATCTATACTGAAGGTTGGGAAAGCGGCGTTGTCAACCCCTACAAGAATGCCGACATTCCCGCCACCAAGACCCTGAACATTAAGACGAGCGTTATGCCCATCAAGTGGAACGTGGTTAACTCTCACTACGGCTATCGTCCCCGTTTCGGCCGCACCCACAAGGGCGTTGACTTGAAGGCGAACGTGGGCGACACCGTTTATGCCGTGTACGACGGCAAGGTCCGCCTTACCAAGTTTGAACGTGGCGGCTACGGCTTCTACGTGATTGTACGTCACGAGAACGGCCTTGAGACCGTCTACGGCCACCTGTCTCGCTTCCTGGTTAAGCCCGACCAATACGTGAAAGCCGGTACTCCCATCGCACTGAGCGGCAACACCGGCCGCAGCACCGGCCCGCACCTCCACTTCGAGACCCGCTTCATGGGCTACGCCATCAACCCCGAGGCTATCTTCGACTTTGAGGGTCGCCACACGCACGGCGACTTGTACACCTTCAACAAGAGCTCTTACCAGAGCGACAGCCGCGGCGGATATGCTCAGCGTAGCAGCAAGCGCAGCTATGGCTACAGCAGCAAGCGTAGCACAAGCTACTCCGGCAAGGGCGGCAAGAAGGCGAGCGCAAGCGCCGGCAAGAGCAGGGGCGGCAAGAAGCGCCGTCGCTGATCCCCATCAACAGACACGAATTACATCTTTACATTTTACATCGCCCCGCGACGTCGGCCCCACAAAGGCTACGCCGCGGGTTCTCTTTAGCCGGGCTTGACCACCCGATTGCGGCACTATATATTAACACTTTACAACCCTAATTACATTGATTTTAATGAATTTGCAACAACGAATTTACACGAATTATTTTTTTGTAAGTGAACCGGTCGACGCATGCGTCGACCCTACAAACTTGCGGAAATTTATTAATTGTTTAAGTTGTATATTAGTTGTTTCGAGTTGTTGGTTTATAACGTAGGCATAATAGGAGGGAATTTTTCGGGGCGAGGATTTCGGTATTAGCGCGATTGTTAGTAATTTTGCAGCGCGAAACGGGGCGCTGTAAGCCCCTTAAATAAGGTTATAATCTATAAAACAGACAGTTATATGACTAAAATTTACACTATGACGGGCGACAACGGCACCACAGCTCTTGTGGGCGGTACCCGAGTAAACAAGGATGACGTGCGCGTGGAGGCCTACGGCACCATAGACGAACTTAACGCTTATATGGGTCTTCTCGCCCATAACACCAAAATCGAGAAAGTTGACCACCAACTGATAGTGAAGATACAGAACAAACTGTTCAACATAGGTGCCTATTTGGCCAACCCGCGTGTGGACGCACAACTTACCGGCTTGAGCGCCGCCGACGTGGCATTGCTCGAGCAGCGCATCGACTTTATGCAGGCCGAGCTGCCGCCTATGACGGGCTTCCTGCTGCCGGGCGGCTCTCGCTTGAGCGCGCTGTGTGACATCTGCCGCACCGTGGCTCGCCGCGCCGAGCGCCGCGTGGTGACTCTCTCACACAGCGCCAAAGTGGACCCCACCGTATTGCAGTATCTCAATCGCCTGAGCGATTTCTTCTTCACCTTCGCCCGCTACAACAATGTTACCAATCAGGTGGAAGAACTCTTGTGGGAAGGGTGATTAGGAATTAAGAATTAGTGAATAAGAAATCAGGAATTGCCTTCGTGCGATTGGATGCTCGTCGGATCAACGAGGCATGATGAATGAGGAATGAAAAAGCCTCCCCGGCAAGGGGGAGGCTTTTTTTAGGTTGCGGGGTAAGGGGGAGTGTTCCGTTACTCGTTGGGGGTCCACTCGATATCCCAGATTGCCACGCGGTCCTTGTTGGACGATGACTGTGTGAACGACACAGCCTCAAACATGATTACGAAGTCGCCCTTGAGGTCGACGTGGCAGCCACCTTCGTAGGCCGTCTTGGCTGTGGTTTGCGTCTCGTCGAAGCTGAACGTCTTTACAATCTGTCCGTTCATCAGGATGTGCACTTTGAAGTGAATGCCACTCTCGGTGAGGGCGTGACCGTACTTGAAGAAGATGTCGGTGCATCCACCGGAGATGGTGGGCGAGACGAGCGTACCGGTAGAGTTGACCTTGCCGTTGAGGTTGATGGCGTAGGTGTCGGCATCGCCAATGAAGGTGAAGACGGGGTTGGCGTCGCTGGCGCCACCACGCAGCAGAGCGGCGTTGGTTGCCACCCATCCCTTCTTGGAGGTCATCTGAGCCTGGAAGGTGGAAGTTTCCTTTCCTTCGTTCATTGTCTCAAGGTCGGCGCGGGTGTTGCTTACCACCTTGCCCATGCCGAACTTAACGTCGTCGAGAGTCCATGTAGCGTAGTTGGCCTCACTGGTAGCCTCATATACGAAGCCGATGTAGTAAGTTCCGCTGTACTCGCTCAGGTCGAGGTCGCCGCTCGACACGAAACCGCTGTAGCCGCTTGCCGGTGCGGTGGGGAGCTTGGGATTGAGCTCAATCTTCTCGGCGGTAGCGGGATCGCTGCTTGAGAGCAGGAATACCCTAAACTTGGTGGTAGTGCTGCCGTAGCCGTTCACTTGGCTCATGAACGAGAACGTCTTGTTGGGAGCGTTCTTGATGTCGATAGCGGGTGTAATCAGCCACGACTCGAATGGAGCTGTGCCCTTGTAGCCGGTCATTGCCGCGTATCCGTTGTTGTCGAAGGAGGTTTGATACCAAGCCTTGTCGCCCTTCACCTGTATGTTGAGCCAGTCGGTGGGCAGTGCGCTATCGAAGGTTTCCTCGAGTTGCGTCACACCTCCTGTAGCGATCGATAGCTTGTACTCATCGCGCGAGCCGCTGTTGCCAACGATTCCCGTGATGCCCATGTATTGGTCGATCTTACCCTTGATGAGCGCGCTTGTGCCGAGCAATTCGGGATAGTTCTTGAGGCTTGCGTCCTTACGGAATTGGCTGTTCTGTGGCAGCGAAACCACTATGAGCTTTGTGATGTCCTGCTCGTTGGCGGCGTCGGCGATTACGAGAGTGTTGTCGAGCGTGGTGGGAGCCTTAAACTCGATGTCGGCCGACGAGCTGATGGTCTGCACCTCGGGAGCTACAGCGCCTACGATGAAGCCCTTGATCCAACCTTCCTTGTTATTGCCTCGAGCTGCGATAGCCTCTTGTACGCTATAGGGGTCCTTGAGAGTACCCTTGGTGTCGTTCAGGAAGCCGATGCAGTCGGTCTCGTCGCGCAGATAGAGTTTCCACGACGAGTCGCCGGTGAGGTAGAGAATACCCACCACGTCGCCCTCGCCCAGCGGGAGCATGCTTGCGCGGAAGTTGGCGTAGTTGCTGTTGGTAACGTCGAGAGTGTTGCCTTCGGCGTCCACGATGTGCCGCGTAGAGCTTGCGCTTGCCTCGCTGAAAGTTACTTCGCCGTCGGCCTCTTGCCACTTCACGTTCTCAAACTTAACGAGTTGGCCTTGATACTTGATTTGCGTCTCGGCGTCGCTCTTACCGCTGAAGTCGGTGATTTTGGTTACTACGGGCACCACCTTCTCGAGGTTAGGCAGTCCGTTGAGCTCGGCGTGTTGCTGGAACATATCGAGTGTCATACGTCCGGCTTCCCACGCGCTTTGTGCGGCATACCACTCGGGCTTACCGAGCAGATACTCTCCGTTGTACTTACCGATGAAGAAGTCCTTCATGTTGATTACCACCTCTTGCCCCTCACGATAGGTGTTGTAGAGGCTGTTGGCGTCGATGGAGATGCCGAGTCCGGCAGTCTCGTCCTGGATGTACATGTGCTTGTAGATGTTTCCGGCCGCGTCGGTTCCGCTGACGTATCCGTGGATGATGATATCCTCCTTACAGGTGTCGATAAAGTTTCGACCGTCTTGCCAGTACTTGGTCTTGAACTCAAGCAGTGTCATGTTGGGCGTGTGCTGTGCTACGGGCACCACCATGGGAGGGGTGTCATATTTGTCGTTACATGCAGCGGCAACAATCATCAGCAACAGCGCTCCAAGTAAAAATTTAACTTTTTTCATATCGTATTGTTTAGTTTATTGTTATTCAACTGTTATAATAAATAATGAGTAAATTTGTAGAAGTGGAGTGTTTGACCCCGTGTTCCCTTAGAAGCGTATACCGGCGTTCAAGAACAGGCGGAAGCCCTGGCCGTAGTAGTACTTGTTGGGGAACTTGGTGGTGGTGTTGCTGAGGTCCTTTGTGTCGAGACGTCCCTGCTGGTCGCCACCGGTCTGGATCTTTCGGTTGTCAA
>JAFVDY010000011.1 GCA_017478265.1 Muribaculaceae bacterium
ACCAGACGTGCAGTACTAGGACTTTTAAGGCGGTTATAGATAAATGCCCACCCTTTCTCCTTGATTATGTCTTTTTCTGTTTTTTGAGTTGGAACGCCCTCTATATCCTGTTCTTTTATTTTTGGGTCAACTTTTTCTTCGCCACTTGATATCTTTGTGAGTTTCAATTTGGCCTTATCCCCACTATGAGCATAATCGATGCCTTCACCAATAAGCATATCACCATTAGAAGCGATTTTAAGTGTTATCACTAACTGTTTACCTGAAATATCGCCAACGAAATGCAATGTGTCATTCTGTATTGTTCCGGTCAAAGGTATTCGAGTATCGTATTTTAGATTGGTATAGGCACAACTTTCTAAATTCATCCCATTCTTCTCAAATTCCAACTTGCAAGGTTGGGCAGAATGTCTGCTTGATTCCCAATTGCCCTTGAAAGTGTAATGCCCATCAGCAAGAAGGCTATCTATTCTTATTTCATTGACTTCCTCTCTTTCTGTTCCATTGGCCTTATTAAAGAAATAATAGCCACCACCTGCAATAAGAGCCACTAATAATGCGATGATACCATACAACCATTTGCGGAAACGTCCGCCTTTCTTGTTTTCATAATAAAAAGGTTGTCCCGGCGGTGTCACTTGATGAATATGAGGTTCCGTTCCCTTCGTGGTCGGACAGCCACACTTCGGACATTTCGTCGCCTTGTCCGAAATCATGTGCCCACATTCAGTACATTTTATTAGTGCCATAATAAAAAAAATATTTTTGTTTCATTAATAATGTGATTATTGTGCAGAAGTGAATATTAGTAATCAAACCAAGATACGACACCTACGAGAATTGCCATAAGAGCTAAGATGAAGCTTGTTATTTCAAGAATCATAATATAATATTTAGTTTTCGTCTGTTTCTACAAAATTTACCTCAAACACAAAGGAATCATACTTAGAGCCATAAGCAGCACCCCAATTTATCCAAAAGAAATCACTGTTGTCGTCCCCGTGATAACTTTTACCATATCTTTCTCTTATCTGTTTGCGAGTAATCGTTTTATCACAATTAGAGTCAAAAATGTATGCCCAAAAACCATTATCTTCCGAATATGGTAACATTTGACATCTATAGCTCTTTAATGTCCACACTTTTCCTTGAGGTACATGTATAATTTTTGTAGAATAATCAGCTGTTCGACCATCAGATTTCGCTCCGTAATTGCCCGTGACGTTTTGATATGGTTCTTTTTTAAAATAAACGGTTACTATTCTCTCATTAGTAGCCCCTAATGGAGAATGATGATAATCTTCTATTTCTTCGTATTCCTTCCTTTGTTCCAACGAATCTAAATAAGTTCTATAGTTATCCATAGCTTTTATTTCTGCTTTCAGACATCGTGCTTTGAGTTCCTCAGAGAAAGTGTCATTTCCTTTCAAGTCTACATATCCGTAATGCCTTATTGAGGGATTATATACTGTTCCGTCTGTTCCGTCTGTATAATGTCCCTCTTCAGGTTCTTCTAACACAACAAGTATAACTCCATTTGAGGAAAAAGGTCTATCAGTATTATCTTTATCCCTGTCATAAGCCATTTCGTCATATTTAGCCGAAATCAAAACCTTCCCAACGGAATCTTTTACACCATATTTTTTACGACAAACATAGTCTTCCACTTCACCAACACCGTTAGTTTCTTCGACAAATACGGAATTAGAACTTTTGACACTTATCTTTTGTATAGAGTCTTTCTCTTCCCAAGATATTGTTTCCAATTTATTTCCATGCTTATCATAGACATCATGTTTATAATCTGATGTGGGGAGATATATCTTCCCTTCAATAAAATAGGGCATTTGGTGACTTTCGGAAAATTCGGGATCCCAATTAAAACCACTTCTTTTGAATACAACATTGCCTTCTGTATCTATTACTGAAAATTCGGCATTTTCCATAACACCATGAGCGACAAAGGCTAACCCTTCAGAAAAACGTCCAACGTAATAAGCATCGATATTAACGGGTATTACTTCTTCGCCTTTGGCATTGATATACCCCCATTTTTCTCCTTTTCTTACTGCTGCATATCCTTCACTGAATATGCCAAGTTCGTCATATTTTTCTATGGCTTTAATAAATTCGGGAGTAAGTTCCACAATTGCATCTTTGTCGCTTCCAACATCATCAAACTTTGAATAAGCATAATATCCTCCACCGCCTATAAGACAAAGCAGAGCAACAATCAAAGCCCATATCCAACCTTTCTTTTTCTTTGGTTCTTCGTATATCACTTCTTCTTGGGCTGCACCAAGACTTTCTATTGGACATCCGCAATTCGGACAAGCAGAGGCCTTATCCGAAACCTCATGCCCACATTCGTTACATTTGATTAGTGCCATATCATCCTATTTATTTCCTCTGATACTCGAAAGTTCTTTTTGCTGACGATCTTAATAAATACTTCTCCAAACTCATATCGTAACCGGTTCTGTCAGGTGTCCCTTCACCTACAGAAATTGATTCTTTGTCGCCGGTGCTGTTATCTATATGATAAAAGCCTCTATACTTTTCCCATTTAATCGTGTTGCTATTTGTTACTCTTGCATCTCTTACATCTCCATACGCATCATAGTAATAAATGACATCGTAATTTTTAGAAGTGTGACTATTCATTTCAATAAATCGTCCTCTTTCCAATTTACCGTAACATACATCGCCAATCATTTTAAAGCCAAATTTCGTTGGGATCCTTGTAGAGCCGGAACCTGTTTTATACATTACAAAATTGCCATTTGGATATCCATCATCATCAAAGTTTATTACAGCATATCTTCCATTGCTACTGTATTCCCATTGTCCTACTTGATAATCGTTCTTAAAGTGTCCTTTCGCATAGAACCCATTACTTCCCTTAAATTCAAAATTTCCATCAAAAATACGAGCCCCATCAGGCCTTTCAATATACTGATATTTTGCTTTCCCATATTCTTTTGTTAATCCAAATGCGGAAAACTCACCTTCGTATGTTTTGTGATTAGTAAGCTGTTCCCATTTATACTCCTTTTTTTCTTTTTGCGATTCAGTTGAACTATCAGATAGCCACCTTGCACTCACACTGACACCAAAACTATCACCCTCAACATTTAATAAAACAGAAAGGACTATCTCCGATTCACAAGTTTCACCATTTGCTGAGATAGCAGGAGACCAATTGGGCATCCTTGATATTGCCGATAGAACACGATCGTTTATGAAATTATCTGATGTGCCTTTTACTATATGTGGTTTTTTTACACTTCCGTTCTTCGTGATCGTTAATGAAATTTCAACAAGTCCCCCCTTGTTTTCTATTACACTCTCCCAAAAACTTAACCCTTCAGTTTTATTGGGATTATAATAATTCATAAACCAATGGCCTATTCCTTTCGCATTTCCCACAAAAGATGGTTTAATTTGAGGATTTTGCCCATAGGAACTCATAGAAGAAAGAATAAGGGTAATAAACAAAATAATCAAACCTTTTGGCCCATATTTGTTTCTTGACATCTGTTTCTTTCTCTCTGCATCATTTATTTCATCAAACTTATCGCTTGTAGGTTGTTGTGGTTGAGGCGTTTTGCTCCTTATGTTGGATGTCTTGCAATTCGGGCATTCGCTTTCTGTTGCATAGAAAACTTTTCCGCACGTTGTGCATCTTACTTCTTTACTAATAACTTTTGAATCTACCATGAGTACCAATAGTTTTATGCACCCATGACCCGAAAGTGCGGTTGTTATTACGTTTAAGACATAAAATAGAAAAGCGGAGTCAACATCTTCTCATCCGCTGCGTAAGGTTGGACTCCTTGTAATACAGATAAGTAGAATGAGCAACTCCACTTGGCTGTATTTCGTATTAAAACGAATACGTACCAAGAAGAGCGTCCTTCTTCTTACTCCTATATTACTTTTGTAAGTGTCCAATTTACGCAGTAGGAATAAGCGAAATGCGCTTTCTTCAATATGTCTGCCAAAAGAGCCTATTAAGGCAATATGGCACTGCAAAGATACAAAAACTTTTTCAACTACCACCATTAGCGGTGTTAAATTTTCCAAAGAGGATGAATAAACTGCCTGCTACGATGAATTTTACTTGCGTCTTGTAACTAAAAAGGCACTCTTTACGAGTGCCAAATTTCCCTGTTCCATTTTTTTTGAGCAATAGCCATCCCTTCGATACTTGTGGGTAAGGAGAGCTGAGGAGGATGGGGCAAAGGGGAGATACCTGCGCCACTAAGCGTAGGCAGGACTCCCCCAAGGGGCTACAAGTTAAAGTCTTTCTTCACTCGCTGCACGGTGCTAACGCTTTTCTCTGTCAGCTTGGCTGTCACTCGGATGGAGTAGCCTTTCTTCAGATAGTTAATGGACTATGCCAAGTTGGAATACGAAAAGATGAATTAGTTATTACCATAGTGTATTGCGTTTATTGTATTCAAAGAATCTATAGCTAAGGTACGAAAAATATCTGACATTCGGGAATCCCGCAAGCTAAAGAATCTTAAGACGTTATGCTGATTTCTTACAGTCTGATTTGGCTATTTGGTGGATTTGAATTATATTTGCTTTTGGGGTATTCAACATTATGTGAGAGGATGGACAGCACACGAACTGTATTCCATATTTTATGAAAGGAAAAAGAGAATAAAGAAGAATAAAAGAGAATAAAAGAGAATAAAAGTAACCGGGGAGCGACGCGTAGCGTGTCGCTCCCCGGTTTGTTGTGTGGGATGATAAGGCGACGGATCAATCGTCGACAACCATCAGTTGGCCTTGCGGAGTAAATTTGAGGTCGAGGTCGTTGGCGAGTTCGATTTCGTAGCCGTAGGGCGACTTGTCGATTTTGGTGATGGGAGCGCCTCCGTAGTTAGCTTTGACGTAGGAGGCGATGTTTTGCGGCACGAGAGCCGCGGGCACTGGTGCCATTTTGTGGCAGTCGACTTTTTTCCATTGTCCGTCGGCCGCGAATTCGAGTTCGGTGCCGTCGCTCAGGTGCACATCGAAGTGCATGACACCGTCGTCGTAGTCGGGAATCGCGCTTACCACGTTCTTACCCTTGAAAGTCTGTTGGATAAAATCGGTGGCTACAGTAGGCAGTTGTGCCGGCTGTGCCGCCGGAGCTGCTTGAGAGGGTGCTACGGGCGCTACCGCTTGACTTGGCACCGGTTGCTGCGCTGTAGCAGCCGGCTGTTGGTTGGCATTGTTGCCGCCACATGAGGCCAATGCTATGGCCGCCAGGCTAATAAGGAAAATGTTTTGTTTCATATAATTTCAGTTATTTAAAATGTTAAAAGTTCATCGTCAGGAGTTGAACAGCGGGAATGAGAGTTTGATTACCACATTGGTGCCCATATTGTAGACCCCTTGTCGGCCCGTAACCGGGTTAATTGGAGCGTACTTAAGCCGGCTGAGATGGTTTTGGTACACCTTGTTGGTAAGGTTGTTGACCAGCAGGGCGATTGTGGCGATGCGGCGTCCGCGGTAACTTAAATCCGTTCCGGCCGAGAAGTTGAGCAAGGCATAGGCCGGCGTGGCCGTTTCGGTGTTACCCGCCTCGCGATAGTGGCTTTGGCGGAAGTTGTAGTCGAGCGATAGGGCCACGTAGGCATTGTTGAACACTTTATTCTCGTGACCATGAGTGATTTCCCATTTGAGGTCGGTTAGCCATCGTGGTGCGGGCGTGAACGGCAGGTAACGGCTCTCTTGCGGCTGATGCAGTTGAATGGCGTCGACGAGCGACAGCGAAGTGGAGAGGTGCACGGCGTGGATAGGGTGGAAGTCGACGAAAAATTCTCCGCCCATTAGTCGTGCTGTGCCTTGCCGATAGGAGTATAGCGGGAGGTCGTCGATAATCACATCCGGCACTCGCTCAAGGAAGATGAAGTTGCTCACGCGGTTGAAGAAGAGCGCCAGTTGCAGCGACATCCACGAGTTGGCGTAGTCGAGGCCGAGGTCGGCCTGAAAGCTGTACTCCGGCTTGAGGTTGCTGTCGCCCCGCTCGTAACGCAGAGTGCCCTCATGCACGCCGTTGGAGGCGAGTTCGCTGATGTTTGGCGTACGGAATCCGCGAGAGATGTTCGCCTTGATGCTGAGGTCGGAGTTGATGTTGAAAACAGCACCGGCGCTGGCTGTAAACCCTCCGAAATTGCGCTTGAATCCCGCGAAACGCAGTTCGCCGTCGTCGAGCGGATTGCTGACGAGGTGTCGCGTGTCGTAGCGTATGCCCGCGTTGACGCTCCATCGCTCCCATCGCTTGCCCGCTGTGGCGAAGACGCCGAAGTCGAAGATGTGATAATCTGGAATCAGAAACTCATCGCCGGCGTTGCGCGAGAGTTGCCACATACCCGCCACACCGGCTGTGTAAGAGAAGCCGTTACGCTCGGCGGCGGCAAAGTGTACGTTATAGTTGACGGTGTGGAGCTTAAAGAATAGCCCGTAGAGGTTAGGCATATCCGGCTCCTCAAACTCCTTGCGGCGGTTGTGCTGGTAGCCAATCAAGGCGTTGATCGCACCGGCGTCGCCGATACGGAATCGGTTGTCGGTCACCACCTTGTAGTGGTAAATTTGCTGGTATGGCATACCGTGGCTGTAGGTGCAGACCTTGCCCTCTGGCCGCAGCAACTCGCCGGTGACCTCATCTCGTTCGCCCTCGACTATTGAAGGCGTCTGGTGGAAGAAAGAGAGTGTGAGCCATGAGTGGCCCCAACCGCGGTTGATGCCGCCGAAGAGCCGCGCCGCGCGCTCGGCGAATTGCGAGTTGGGCACGATGCCGTCGCGACGATTGCGATAGGCGTGGGCGTACTTGTCGCTAAATCGAATGTCCCACACGTTGCCACGCCGGTTACCGCCCCAGTTAAGGGTGTAGCACAGCAACCCGTTGTTGGACTGATACTGCGCGGCCACCTCGCCGTGCATTTTGCCCGGCGCCGACACCGGCATGGCGTTGAACTTGATAACACCGGCGAGGGCGTCGCTGCCATAGACCAGACTTGCCGGCCCCTTGAGCACCTCGACGCTTGAGATGCCGTTGCCGTCGATTTCGATGCCGTGTTCGTCGCCCCACTGCTGTCCTTCCTGGCGAATACCGTCGTTCACGACCACTATGCGGTTATATCCCAAGCCGCGGATTACGGGCTTGGAGATGGCGCCGCCTGTGGTAACCTGAGCGACACCCGGAAGCGTGGCGATGGCATCGATGGCGTTGGTGGCGCCGATGCCGTACATCTCGCGGGCTGTGATTACGCTCACGGCTCCTGAGGCGTCGCGCAGGCGTGTGGCGCCTGTCGAGCCGGTTACAATCACCTCTTTAAGGTCGAGGTGGTGGCGAAAGATGTCGTCGCCGGAGAGGCTATCGAGCTCGTTGTCGGCCGGTTGCGCCTGTGCGCCGGCGGCGAGCGCGGCCACCGCGAGGGCGGCCGATATGATTGAACGTAAAGGTTTCATATTATTAATTATCGGCGGGAGCGATTGGGGCGCGGTGCTGAATGATGCGTCCTTCGCTCGTTATGCCATTGATTATAAGTTCATAATTACCTGCCGGCTGGAAGTCGACGTCAAACACTACAGCGCTATCGGCGCTCTTGAGAGTGACGTCGGATAGCCAGTACAGCACCTGAGCCGATGGCTTAGGTGCTTTAAGGGGCTGTATGCCGGGCAGTTTGATTGTGGTTATATTGCAGTCGTTGGAGGCCGGAGCTCGCCGACTGCCTTCTTTGAGTTTGATTGAGATCACTCCGCTACCGCCGCGGTGTCCCCAGATGGCTGTGCTGCCCGTTTTGAACACGTCGACGCGCTCTACGTCCTGCATTTGGATTGAATGTAGGTCGTAGTCGAGGTCAATAAGTCCGTCGATGGCGATAGCAGCGGGGTTGTCGCCATAGATGGAGGTATGGGCACGTATGTAGCAACGGTCGTCGCGCACGAATACGCCCGGCACGCGTCGCAGCAGCTCGTGCAGACACGTGGCGTCGTATTCATCTATTTGTTCGCGCGAGAGCGAGAAGTCGGCAAACTGCGAGAAACCGCCTCCCGCGCCTATGTTGTTGTAGCGGAAGCCACGCACGGTGACGTTGTCGAGCACGATGGTGCCGGCGGTGTCGACCGGCGCGCCGTCGGTGACCGCCACAAGTCGCGGCTCGAACGGTTCGCGTTCGATGCGCGAAGCACCCGCGGCGGGATATGTCGGTTCGTCGACGCGCAGGAATACGCGGTCGCTACCATCGCTTCTGTTGGCTTGCACGATAAACTGGTTCTCCCCCACCCCGTCGAGACCGCCGAGCGTGAAGCGTCCGTCGTCGCCGGTGGTGGTGAACGAGCAGACGTCGGCTTGCGGCGAGATGGCGCTCACCTTCGCATCTTTTAGCGGTCTGGCCGGCAGCAGTTTCTCGACACGTCCGGTAATGGTGGTCGTCACCTCTACCGGAGAATTTGGACGGCGGTAGGAGGCGTGTAGCGCGGCTTGCAGCAGCGAGTCGGCGGCAGGCGATTGCAACAAGGCTTGCAGGCGTTGCGGCTCGCTGCCGATAGTCCAGCCCGTTCCGCCGTCAATCTCGGATGCCACCGTGAGGTCGAAAGCCATGTCACGGTCAGCGTCGAAGGCTGTTGCGCGCGCTATCGCCAACGACAGCTGCGCCGTTTCGCCCTCGGCGAGTTGCGGCAGGGCGCATGAGACGCCGGTGCTGACGCCGTTTTGCCATGTGTCGACACTCGCGGGACAGTGGTAGTCGGGATTGACATTGATGGTGACGGCGAATGTGGCCTCGCCCACTATATCGTAGTTATCGTTTAGCACTACAGCGCGACTAATGCCCGGCGGCAGGTTGTCGTAGTTGACGGCAACCACATCGCCACGCTTGATAGGGACGAAATAGAACGGCATCAGCCGGTTGACCAACAGCAACGAGAGACTCGAGGCCGGCTGCGACGCGGGCAGGGCAAAACGCAAGTCGCGCGCGGTGGCGGTGACGTTGAGGTCGCACATTGCACCGAGGACGATGGGTGGCTGCGCTGACGTCGCGGGCTCGCCGCCGAGGTCGCTATCGACAAGGAGAGGCAGCACCGTGGCGTAGCCCACTCCGGCGTCGATGCTACGGCGCGTATAGGCACGCAGGAAGCAGACGCCCGGTTTTAGCGATGGCGGCAGCTCGACGTAGCCGACGGCACAACCGTAGTCGTTGACGTTCTTGACGCGCTGCAACACCGTGCCACGGCTGTCGATGAGCTCGACATATACAAAGCGGCTTGTGTCGGACGGCGCGAGAGTCACACCGTTGAGGCAATAGGCACGATAGCGCACCGCCTCGCCACGGTAACAACGGTTGTGGTCGACGTGTAGCGCGACCTTCTCGGGTATGTAGAGTTGCGACTGAGTAGCGAGCCGCGACACAATAGTGTCGAGCGACACCGCGGCACGACACGGCACAGCCAGCGGCAGCAGTGTTATAATGAGGAAGAATACTCGTCTCATTGTGATTTGATTTAATCGTTGGTAGCGAAATGAAGTCGATTATCAGCGACGAGCATTGGAGGCCACGCCGCTACGCCACAGCGGGCGGAGCGCGGGCGGGACGGCGACTGATGTCGACCGCGAGCGCACTTGTGGCGCTCTCAACCACAATCGCCTCGAGGCTAAACACGACGGAACTGACACCGCTGTCGCCCTTGATAAACTGAAAGGCACTGAAGTGGCACAGCCAGCAGTAACTGTCGACCGTGGGCTGTGATGGCGAGAAGTGGGTGGCATGGGGCAGGTGGGCTACACAAGCGCCACAATCGTCGCCGATGGTGGTCACAGCCGTGTGGCAGTGCAACATCGACACGAGCACCACCGGCAGGAACACCGCCAGCAGCAGCCACGAGTAAATTCTATGCCGTCGTTCAATTGCCAAGCGTATAAATTAAGAGTTTATATTTACAAAGGTAATCATAATTCCTTAACTTCCACTCCCCCACCCCATTTTTTAACGAAATTTATCAAAGTAACATCATTCAGCCCCGATACGTTTTAGTGCTGAAAACATATTGACAAGATTGTACACATAACGGAAAATATTATCGCAAAGCATCTAAAATGGTCAGGGTACTTTAACCCAAATTGATTATTAGAAATTTGACTTTGAAACTTTCTTATGACCGAATTAGAATTATTCTGAATACTTTGGTAATTTGTTATGCTTCGGCGTTGGGGGAGTCGGGGTGTAGGGCCGAGTGGATGGCGCGTGCTCGGGCGGTGCCGACTACGGCTTGTAGTTGCTCGAGCGAAGCCTCGCGGACGCGTTTTACGCTCTTGAAATGCTTGAGGAGAGTGGTGCGAGTGGCCTCCCCCACCCCGGCGATGTCGTCGAGCGCGGAGTGTATTTGTCCCTTGCTTCGCTTTGTGCGGTGGTGCTTGATGCCGAAGCGGTGCGCCTCGTCGCGCAGGTGTTGGATCACGCGCAGGCTCTCGCTATTCTTGTCGATGTAGAGTGGGACACTATCTCCGGGGAAAAATATCTCGTTTAATTGCTTGGCGATGCCGATGGCGGCGATGGTGCCGCGCAGGCCTATGCTGTCGAGCGCCTCAACGGCGGCGCTCAGTTGTCCCTTTCCGCCGTCCACCACTATGAGCTGCGGCAGGTCGAGACCTTCCGTCACCAGCCGCGAATAGCGCCGCGTGATTACCTCACGCATCGAGGCATAGTCGTCGGGGCCTTCAACGGTTTTGATATTGAAATGTCGATATTCTTTCTTGGCCGGCTTGGCGTTGCGGAACACCACGCACGAGGCGACGGCGCTTGTGCCCTGGATGTTGGAGTTGTCGAAGCACTCCACGTGGCGCGGCAATTCGTTTAGGTGGAAGTCGCGTTGCATGGCGGTAAGGGTGCGTGTGGCTCGCTGCTCGGGGTTGAGTTTCTCCATGCGCTTTAGTTTGTCGTCGCGATATTGCCGTGCGTTTTTAAGCGAGATGGCGAGGAGTTTGCGCTTGTCGCCTCGCTGCGGGATGGTGAACGTGACGCCCTCGAGCGAGAAGTCGGGCTCGACGTTTACCACCACCTCGCGCACGCGGTCGTCACGGTAGGCTTCACCAAAGCGCTCGCGCACGTCGCGAATGGCGCTCGACATCAATTCGGCATCGCTCTCGCCGGTATCAATATCCTGGAATTTATATTCCACTGTCACGCTCTGGACTATTGAGCCGCATCGAATGTGCATGAAGTTGACAAACGCCGAGCCCTCGTCGCGCAGGATTGCGAACACGTCGATATTATGGATTGCCGGGCTGACAATCACCGAGCGTGCGCGATAATTTTCAATCAGCTGATACTTGCGTTTCAGTTCTTGCGCCTGCTCAAATTTGAGTTCATCGGCCAGCCGCATCATCTCGGTCATCAGGTAATCGCTCACCTGCTTTGTGTCGCCATTAAGTATTTTTTTTATATCCTCAACATACTCGCCATACTCTTTGGCGGAGATAAATCCTTGACAACAGCCACGGCAGTTTTTTATATGATACTGGAGGCATAACGGATATTTTCGTTGCTCGACGGTTTCGGGCGTGAGCGGGTGCCGACAGGTGCGAACGGGATACATCTTCCTTATCACTTCCAGTAGGGCGTGAGCAACCTCGGTCTTGGGGTATGGGCCGTAGAACTTTGCTCCACGGCTAACTTGCTCACGGCTAATGACGACGCGTGGAAATGTTTCACGTGAAACACATATCCACGGATAACTTTTATCGTCCTTCAGAAGCACGTTGTAGTGCGGCTGATATTCTTTTATAAGGCTATTCTCAAGGTCGAGCGCTTCCTCTTCGGTATTTACCACAATATAGCGCATATCGGCGATATGCCGCACGAGCATATTGGTGCGCAACACGGGGTGGACTCGATTGAAATAGGAGCTTACGCGACGCTTGAGTTTCTTAGCCTTGCCTACGTAGATAACTGTCCCGCCGGCGTCCATATACATATAGACGCCGGGCGATTCGGGCAGCAAGGATATTTTCAGTCGCAGTTCGTCGGTCATTACTCGTCTTCCTTATTTAAACTACAAATTTAACGAATTATACAAATCACATTATGGTAGACTCTAAAATAAATATGGCTGATACGAGTGTCCCACTATGCATTTTTTTGCAAAATTTGATTAATTTGTAGCATAAACAAATGATCCTTTTAATAGTGTGATCACTTGCCTTCGGTGCCGGCGAAAGAGAAGAGGCTCGTCACTTCAACGTCGGCGGGAAATTTCTCGCGTCCTTTGAGGTCGGTGAGTTCGCAGAGGAAGTTTACGTAGACTTTCTTCGGCTTAAGGCTGCGTACGAGCTGCAGTGCCGCAGCCATGGTGCCGCCGGTGGCGAGGAGATCGTCATGAAGGACAATCACATCGTTGCTGTCAATGGCGTCCTTGTGAACTTCGATTGTGTCGGTGCCGTATTCTTTCTCATAATCGAGTTGAACAGTTTCGGCGGGCAGCTTGCCGGGTTTGCGAATAGGCACGAAACCGGCTCCGAGACGTTCGGCGAGCATAGCACCGCCTATGAAACCGCGAGATTCGATACCGGCCACCTTAGTGATGCCTTTCCCCTCGTAAAGCTCCTCGAGCGCGTCACCCATGATGGCGAGTGCTTCAGCGTCTTTAAAGAGGGTGGTGAGATCCTTAAACTGGATGCCCGGAATGGGGAAATCGGGCACGTTTCTTACAACAGCTTTTACTTTGTCGATTTGTTCTTTTGTAATCATAATGCTATTATAAATTTAGAATTTGTTTCACGTGAAACTGTCGATTTGCGCCATTAATCATCTTCCGCAAAGCAACAGCAGTATATTAATATCGCTCGGTGAGATGCCGGGTATACGCGCAGCCTGCCCCACCGTGGCCGGGTCGATACGTTCGAGTTTCTGTCGCGCCTCGGTCGACAGTTGATGTATATCGGCGTAGTTAAATCGTCCACGCAGTTTTACATTTTCGAGACGGGTCAATTTGTCGGCTATTAGTGTTTCGCGCTCAATATAGCCGTGATATTTTATTTCAATTTCGGCAGCCTCGATAATCTCGTCGCGACGCGCCGGCTCTAATTTATCCAATTCAGCTCCCAATGGCGCAATCATAGTTGCGAGAGTGACGATTGTCAATGTGGGGCGCAAAATCAAATCATAAAGTTTGCAGCCTTGACGCAAAGCCGGCAATCCGTTTGCCTCGAAAATCGGATTGATAACTGAGGTTTTCACAGTGAACTCGCGGCAGAAATCAATTAAATTTTCCACCTGCCGCCACTTCGAGAGCATGAGATTATGGCGCTCGGCGGTAGCGAGACCTAAGTGATAGCCGATTGGAGTGAGGCGGCGGTCAGCATCGTCCTGGCGAAGCAGGATGCGGTGTTCGGCGCGTGAGGTGAACATTCTATACGGTTCGTCCACCCCCTTCGTTACCAGATCGTCAATCAGCACGCCGATGTAGGCTTGGTCGCGACGTAACACGAACTCCTCCCCTACCCCGTTAGCTTTAAGATGCGCGTTCACGCCGGCCACAAGCCCCTGCCCGGCAGCCTCCTCATAGCCGGTGGTGCCATTCACCTGTCCGGCAAAAAAGAGGTTGGCGACGCGCTTCGTCTCGAGAGTGTGCCGTAGCTGTGTCGGGTCGAAAAAGTCATATTCGATGGCATATCCCGGGCGGAAGAAATGAGTGTCCCGCAACGCCGGTATCTGTTCGAGCGCGGAAATCTGCACCTGCCACGGCATCGACGACGAGAAACCGTTGAGATACATCTCGGTGGTGGTTTCGCCTTCGGGTTCGATAAAGAGCTGATGACTGTCCCGATCGGGGAATGTGACAAGTTTAGTTTCGATACTCGGGCAATATCGCGGACCTATACTTTGGATTTGGCCATTGTAAAGCGGCGAGTCGGGCAGTCCGTCGCGCAGAATTTGGTGCACCTTATCGTTGGTATACACAATCCAGCACGGACGCTGCTTAAGGCTCGATTTAACCTCAGGCAGGAACGAGAAATGATGGAAATCCGTGTCGCCATCCTGACGTTCGGCCGCATTATAGTCGACGGTTCGCGCGTCGAGGCGAACAGGCGTTCCGGTTTTCATGCGGTCAGTCGCGAAACCGAGGTCGCGCAACTGCTCGGTAATCCCGTGGGCCGCAGGTTCCGCGACACGTCCGCCAGCCATCTGCACGTGTCCCACATGCATCAGTCCGTTGAGAAAAGTTCCGGCAGTGAGCACAACACTTGTGGCGCCGAAGGTGACGCCGAGTTGAGTTTTCACCCCGGTAACTTTTCCGTCCTCTATCACCAGTTCGATGGCATTGTCTTGCCATAGGTAGAGATTAGGTGTTTGCTCAAGTGTTTCACGCCAGTTTTTAATAAATAACGCACGGTCGCACTGCGAACGGGGGCTCCACATGGCGGGCCCTTTGCTGCGGTTCAACATTCGGAATTGGATTGAGCTGCGGTCGGTGACGATACCCATTTGTCCGCCTAAAGCGTCGATTTCACGCACTATTTGGCCCTTGGCTATACCGCCAACGGCGGGATTACAGCTCATCTGCGCGATTTTGTTCATGTCCATAGTGATGAGCAAGGTTGTGCTTCCCATTCGCGCGGCGGCACTCGCCGCCTCGCAGCCCGCATGGCCCGCCCCTATCACTATGACGTCGTACTGAAGTCTCATCGATATAGTGTAAATATATTTTTCAAGCTATCTGCTCGAGCATGGCAAGCGCTGCATTCTCGTGGCGCTCCATTATCTCTCGCTCGCCCTCACCCTTATCATTGATTCCACATAGGTGTAGCACACCATGCACTATCACGCGGTGCAACTCACGCTCGTAGCTCTCCCCTACCATGGCGGCATTGGTGCGCACGGTGTCGAGTGAAATAACCATATCGCCGCTTATGCGACGAGCGGTGCTATAGTCGAACGTGATGATGTCGGTGTAATAATCGTGATTGAGAAATTGGCGATTGGTCGAGAGTATGTAATCGTCGTCGCAAAAAATATAGGTCAATCGTCCCGCACTCTTGCCATGACTGCGGGCGACGTCGTCGAGCCAACGTTCGATGCGCGAAGCGGAAATTGCCGGCATCTCGACGTCATGAGTTATGAAATTGACTTCAATCATCTATTGCTTGCTCGAAGCGACTACAAAGATACAGCTTTTTCTTGACCTGACACCAATTTTTTGAAAAAAATCGCAAAATTAATTTTTCTGACGGAAAATCGCCGACACAAAAAAATAGCGTTTCGATGTCGTTTTCAGCCGATTATCGCATTTTTAAGGCTCTGAGAATGAAAAATTCGTCCTCATCCGCGCCGTTACCCACGATTTTTTCACGCATTTCGGCCTTTTTTCAGTTGTTATTCTTGAATTGCGGCTTAACGATAAGCTGGTTAAACTTTGTGAATTTTTTCTTATCTAATAAAAAAGCAACGAAAATAAACGACGAATGAAAAATTCTTTGTACATTTGCAAAACGAATAATAGCGAAAGTAAAATTTAAAAATAATTAGCAACTATGATTGAGTATTTTTCATCCAACATGTGGCAGCTGTGGGCAATAGTAGCGCTGGTGTGCCTAATAATTGAATTGACTTCGGGCGACTTCTTCTTCATTTGCTTTACCATTGGCGGCTTGGCATCGCTTCTTACGGCTTTGTGCTGCGACAGTCTCGCGGCGCAAGCGATAGTGTTTGCCGTGGTAAGCGTGTTAAGTATATTCTTTATACGTCCGCTTCTGGTGAAACATGTGCACAAGAGCGGCGAGGAACGCACAAGCAATGTTGACGCCCTTATAGGTCGCGAAGGCATCGTCACCGAAGCTATCGAAGCCGAAGGCTACGGCCGCGTGAAAATCGACGGCGACAGCTGGAAGGCTTGCACAACCGATGGCGCGGCGATAGGGGAGGGGAGTCGTGTGAAAGTGGTCGACATCAAGAGTGTTATTATTACAGTCGAACAAATATAAACCCATATCATAAACTTTTTCAAAAACAAAATCATTTATGGACGCATTCGCAATTGTAATCATTGTACTGGTGGTTCTCGCGCTGATCGTAGTGAAGATGAGCATCGTAATCATCTCTCAGAGCGAAACCAAGATTGTTGAGCGACTGGGTAAATACCACGCTACGCTCAAGCCGGGTATCAACACCATCATCCCGTTTATCGACAAGGCAAAAACCGTGGTTGCCTACGCCAACGGACGATATCACTACACTTCTACTATCGACCTTCGCGAGCAGGTGTACGACTTCGACAAGCAGAACGTTATCACCAAAGATAATATCCTAATGCAAATCAACGCATTGCTCTACTTCCAGATTGTAGACCCGTATTCGGCAACCTACGAGATCAACAATCTGCCAAACGCTATCGAGAAACTTACGCAGACCACACTACGTAACATCATAGGCGAGCTTGAACTCGACGAGACACTCACCTCGCGCGATACCATCAACAGCAAGCTGCGCTCAGTGCTCGACGATGCCACCAACAAGTGGGGCGTAAAAGTGAACCGTGTCGAGCTTCAAGACATCACGCCGCCCGTGAGCGTGCTGCAAGCGATGGAGAAGCAGATGCAAGCCGAGCGTAACAAGCGCGCCACCATCCTCACCAGCGAAGGACAGAAGGCTGCCGCCATCCTGCAATCGGAAGGCGAGAAAGCATCTACCATCAACCGCGCCGAGGCTCAAAAACAACAGGAAATTCTCAAGGCCGAGGGCGAAGCGCAAGCACGCATCCGTCGCGCCGAGGCCGAGGCAATCGCCATCGAGAAGGTGACCGAGGCAGTGGGAAAGAGCACCAATCCCGCCAACTACCTCATCGCTCAAAAGTATATCGACGCCTTGCAGGACATCGCCGGAAAGGGCGACACAAAGACCGTCTACCTGCCCTACGAGGCCACAAACCTCATGGGCTCAATCGGAGGCATAAAAGACCTCTTCAAGGCCGATTAACAACTCAGAAACTATCAACCTCATAAAAGTTCATGGATAAGCCATATCCATGAACTTTTTTTATTCTAAAATCGAACATTAGGGTTTATTGTTCACGGCTAAGGGCGCGGAATTGCATTGGACTCACGCCCGTGTGGCGCTTGAAGTAACGACAGAAGAAGGAGGTGTCGCTGAAGTTGTAGTCCCATGCTATTTGATTGATGCTCTCACCGCTGTCGCGCAGACGGAGTTTGAGTTGCATCACCACGTAGCGGTCGATAATGGTCTTTGCCGTCTCGCCAGTGATACGCCGCACTATTGAGTTGAGATACTTGGTTGAGAGCGACAATTGACTCGCGTAGAACGCGACCTCGCGCGAACGCATAAAGTTAGTCTCGAGCGCCACCATCAAGTCGTAAAACCTATCGTGGATAAGCTGAGAGCCTTCGAGTGCAGGTTGCTCACGACGATTACGATAAATCCAGTCGTAGAAACCAAGAAAGAACGCCTTAAGTTGGTAGAGCACCAACTGATCGAGGCATATACAGTCGTGCTGAGAGAAATAAACCTTCAGCAGCGAGAACATATTGTCGATGATAGTGGTTACAATCGGACAATCATTGCGACAACGGTCAGCGCGCAAGAGCGAGTAAACCGTCTGCTCAAGCTGCACACTCGCCTCACGGAGCAATTCCTTGTCGAAACGCAATAGTTCCACCTCGAAGTCGGCGCTCGTATCATGCAACCACACCACATCGCCGGGGAAAAGGGTGATAACGGCTCCTGTTGGCAACTGCCAGTCGACAAAGTCGACCCTAATGCGCGACGAGCCATAGCGGCACAGCATAATAATGCCCTGGTCTATCACCTGCGGCTCATCACGCCACTCGGCTAATCTGCTGTAAGCTAACGTGGCGCGAGTGCTCGATTGTCCTATCAACTGCGGCATACAAGTTCGGTTTTAAGCCACAAAGGTAGCAATTTTTTGGCTAATTTTTACCTTCGGTTCGCAAAAATCCCATTTTTAGCGATAAATAGTTAACTCCATATAAGCGCAAAATGTCGACCTTTTCATCACAAAACCGAGAGGTAATAACAAAAAAAATGCGACAATTCATTAAATTAACATTGGCGATAACAATTGTTACCGCCATGACGCTCAACGCGAAAGCCGAGCGTATTCTCTCTGTTGACAACCTTTTCACTCTAATCGAACAGAACAGTAGCGAACTTGCCACATTGCGTAGCGCCACAGCGGCGGCCGACGAGGGCATAGCGGCGGCAAGAGCTGCCCGTTTGCCAGACATCAACGCCTCGCTGGCTCTCAATTACAACGGCAACGCGCTGCTAACCAATCGCCAATTTGGAGATGCCATGTGGACCCATGTGCCTCACTTTGGCAACACTCTGTCGCTGGAGTGCGTACAGGTACTCTATAGCGGTGGAGCCATCACCGCCGGAGAGCAATTGGCACGCTTGGGTAAGGAGCAGACTCTTGTCGCTACCGAGCTTACGCGGTCGCAACAGCGATTCTTGGCTATTTCTCATTATCTGGATTTGTTTAAAATCGACAATGGCATACGAGTGTACGACAGCAATATAGCGCTCACACGACGACTGATTGACGACATCACCGAGCGCTACAATCAGGGAATGGTGCTGCGAAACGATGTCACTCGCTATGAGTTGCAACTAGAGACTCTTCTGCTGGGTAAGGTGCAACTGGAAGACCGACGCGCGATTGCCAACCACCGGCTATGCAACCTGCTCGGACTCGATGTGAACGAACGCCTTGTGCCCGACGATGCCATCCTCGCCACTCTGCGCGACAGCGACACGGAGCAACTGTGGCAGCAACGAGCACTCGACGCTTCGCCGGCATTGCGCCGATGCGACCTCAACACGCAAGTGGCGCGACAAGAGGAACAACTCGCACGCAGCGAGATGTTGCCAAAAATCAGCGTCATAGCAGCCAACAACTTCACCGGACCGATACTCACCGAGGTACCGCCAATCAACAAGAATATAAACACGTGGTTCATCGGGGTAGGGGTGAAGTACAACCTCGGCTCGCTATACAAGAGTAACCACAAACTTAAACAAGCGAAACTTAATACGCAACGCACTGTGGAACAGCGAACAGTGGTTGTAGAACAACTCAACAACGACGTGCAAAGCGCCTACACGCTCTACCGGCAGTCGTTCGTGGCGCTCAACACACAGCAAAAGAGCGTACAGTTGGCAACCCAAAACTATGAGGTGGTGAACGACCGCTATCTCAATCAGTTGGCAATTATAACCGATATGATTGACGCCTCGAACGTCCGCCTCAATGCCGAACTACAAGAGGTTGACGCCAGAGTCAACACCATCTTCGCGCTCTACCGCCTGAAATATGCTTCCGGAACACTTTAAACAACAGGGCTAAAATAACGATAACACAATGATAAAGAACAAGAAACTTATTAAGAGAATTTACAACGTAGTGATAATAGCCATAATGCTTGTGGCGCTAGGATGGATTGTGAGCCGATTTTGGCATCCGGGCAACGTGGTATATACCGACGACGCGCAGGTTCATCGCCACATCAATCCCATCAACACTCGTGTCCAAGGATTTATCAAGGAGATACGCTTCGAGGAGTTTCAGCATGTGAAGAAAGGCGACACCTTAGTGATAATAGAGGATGCCGAGTTCCAACTGCGATTGGCGCAAGCGCGCGCCGGAGTACGCGGCTCGCAAAGCGGCTCGCAAGCCGTTGCCGCCGGCATGACCACAACGTCGAGCAATGTGAATGTCGCCAGCGAGGGCGCACGTGCGGCAGTGGCCGACGTTGACGGAGCACGCATCGCGATGGACAACGCGCGTAAGGATTTAGACCGCTACGACGCACTTTTGGCAAAGGGGAGTGTTACACAACAGCAATATGACGCCATCAAGGCGCAATACGACGGCGCCAAGAGTCGCTGGGAGGCCGCTCAGGCGCGGCAAAGCCAAGCCACCGCCGCCACGCGCGCCACAGCCGTGGTGCGCAACGAGCAAGCACAACGCCTCAACCAGTCGAACGCCGGAGTGAGCGTGGCGCAGGCGCAAGTAAATCTGGCGCAACTCAACCTGTCGTACACCGTGATTGTGGCCAGCTGCGACGGCATTGTCACTCGCAAAAATATACACGAGGGACAACTCGTGCAACCGGGACAACTGTTGCTCACCATAGTCGACGATAGCGAGGTGTGGGTTACCGCCAACTATCGCGAGACGCAGATGAAGCATATTGCCGTGGGTAACAAAGTGGAATTCAGCGCCGACGCCATCGACGGTGTCACCTTTCACGGAGTGGTGCAGAGCATAAGTGGCGCTACAGGGAGCGCATTGAGCGGAGTGCAGATCGACAATGCCACTGGCAACTTTGTGAAAGTGGAGCAACGTGTGCCGGTAAGGATTACTCTCACCAACGACAACGACCCGAAAGCGGTAGCGCGCCTACTGGCGGGCTTGAATGTGGAGACAAAAGTGCTATATTGATTATCAATCGCTTTAACTCTTTACTGAATAATGGCTTGGGATGAGAAATTTTCGATGCCGATGTATCACAACCGCGTCCCGCAGGCAGTGCGACCGTGGATATATGTGATTTTCGCTATTATTTTCCAACTTACAGGCACTATATATCTTGGCGCGCTCAGCCAGGAGATGGGCACACTTAGCTTAATGCGCGAGGATGTGATGATGATAGGCATGATGGGAGTGATAGGCGTGAATATGCCGTTCCCGTTCCTTTTCAACTTCAAACTCCGCTATCCTAATAAGACGTTGCTAATCAATGCCGCGACCATCATTTTGGTGTGTAATATATTGAGTGTTTATGTTACTGATGTGCCGCTGCTATGCGCCCTGTCGTATATAGCCGGTTTCATGAAGTTGTGCGGCACTTTTGAGTGTTTTTCCAACATACGACTGTGGATTTCGCCTAAACAGGACTTCGGAGTGTTCCTGCCCACTATTTACATTGTCATTCTCGGGGCGCAAAGTCTGAGCACATGGCTTACGGTTGAGGTCTCATACTATTGTGATGGTTGGCAGGCAATGAATTGGGTTATGAGCGCTTTGTTGATGGTGATGATACTGCTGATATTCGTGCTCACGCGCAATAAAATGTTCTTGCCGCAACGGTCCATTAAGAGCCTAGACTGGTTGGGGTGCCTGCTGTGGAGCACTGTTATGGCTGAGGTTATATTTCTTTTCCTTTATGGAGAATATTACAACTGGACCGACAGCAAACTGTGGTGCTCCGTAGCTATTGCCACACCGCTTACGCTCATAGTGTGTGTAATGCGCATGAACCGCATTCGACACCCCTATATAATTCCCGGAGCTTGGAAGCACAAACGACTGGTGCCTATTTTAGCTCTATTTGCCATTGCCGAGGTGATGAACGCCACGCCCGGGGTGCTGCAAAGCACATTCACAGGAGCTATACTGCACTGGGGTGACATCACTCTTAATGTGCTTAACATATGGGAACTGGCGGGGAGCGCGCTCGGCTGCTTACTCACCATTTGGTGGGGAGTGGCGGCACGATGGCGCTATACACAGCTACTCACATTGGCTTTTGCTTTTATGCTTTACTATCAGGTGTTTATGTACTTCAACGTTTCGCCAGATATGAACATTGAGCGGCTTTACATTCCGCTTTTGCTCAAATCGGCGGGATATGCCGTATTCTTCTCAACAATGACTATCTACCTCAAGTGGCTGATTGCATTCCCAACTTTCTTTATGGCGCTCACTATGTCGGGATTTATACGCAACGGTGTGATGGGAAGCATCAGTAGCGGCATCTACAGTTTTAGCCTCCGCTATCATATAGCCGATGGACTGGTACGTCTCAACCCGCAGGACATAACATCAATCGTAATGTCAAGCGTCAAGCAGAGCTATGGTTGGGTGTGCTGGCTTGGCATTATAGTGCTGTTTGCCATGCTGTTGTATCAAGTCAACAGTGTGCGCGAAATAGTGAAGCGGGTTTCGTTGCCGCTTCCGCGATTTGAGCGTTTATACAAATTTTTATCCTAAAAAGCATTGTAAATGTCGTAATTGGCTGTTTTTGTCGATTTTTTTTGTAAATTTGCGGGCTATAAAGGATAAAAATGGACGAAGAATTCAACATACGACAGGAGCGATTTGCCGGCACCGACAGCGACTTTGAGAAGGCGTTGCGACCCGAACGCTTTGGCGATTTCGCCGGACAAGAGGGTATTATAAAAAACCTTAAGGTGTTTGTCGCAGCAGCCAAGATGCGCGGCGAAGCCCTCGACCACACTCTGTTCTACGGTCCCCCAGGACTTGGCAAGACCACGCTGAGCAACATCATCGCCAACGAATTGGGAGTTGGCTTCAAAGTGACAAGTGGACCCGTGCTCGACAAACCCGGCGACTTGGCGGGACTGCTTACATCGCTCGAAGAGAACGATGTACTGTTTATCGACGAGATTCACCGCCTCAGCCCTATAGTTGAAGAATATCTATATAGCGCGATGGAAGACTATCGCATTGATATAATGATAGATAAAGGGCCGGGAGCGAGATCGGTACAGCTCACATTGTCGCCGTTCACGCTTATTGGCGCCACCACGCGCAGCGGTCTGCTCACGGCGCCGTTGCGTGCCCGTTTCGGCATAAACTGCCACTTAGAATATTACAATAGCGACGTGCTTCAGGGCATCATCAGCCGCTCGGCACGCCTGCTACGCGTCCCTATAGACGATGACGCCGCACGAGAGATTGCCATGCGCTCACGAGGCACGTCACGTATCGCCAACGCGCTGCTACGTCGCGTTCGCGACTTCGCGCAAGTGGAAGGAAGCGGCAAAATCGACATCGCAATAGCCAAATACGCTCTTGAGGCGCTTAACATCGACACTCACGGCCTCGACGAGGTGGATCACAAGATACTGCGAACTATTATCGATAAGTTTGGAGGCGGGCCTGTGGGTCTATCGACAATAGCCGTGGCGCTCAACGAGGATGCCGGAACGGTCGAGGAAGTGTACGAGCCGTATCTCATAAAGGAAGGTTTTATCAAGCGCACACCGCGCGGACGTGTGGTAACCGACCTCACCTATCGTCACCTTGGTATCAACCGTGGCGCGATGCAGGGCACTTTGTTCTAAACCTATGACATTCAACTGGCTTGACATCACTACTACCGCTCTCGGATTAGCGTATATTATCCTGGAGTGGCGCGCGTCGTGGGTGATGTGGATAGTGGGTATTGCCATGCAACTGCTTGGAATAGCGCTCTATTACCAGAAAGGACTATATGCCGACTGCGGTATGGAGTTCTATTATCTTGCCATCTCTGTTTACGGCTTGATTCTTTGGACAAAACATTTATCAAAAACACAAAAACCAGTCCCTCGCCCAATCACGCATATTCCCGCGCGCATGATTGCGTATTGGACATTAGCGCTTGCCGCTATGTGGGGCGCAATATATTGTATATTAGCGTTTTTAACCGATTCAACGGTACCGGTTGCCGACAGCTTCACCACCGCGCTAAGCATTGTGGGTATTTGGGCGTTGGCCCGCAAATACGTTGAGCAATGGCTCATTTGGATTGCCGTCGATGCTGTTACGTGTGTGCTGTATTTCTATAAGGATATACCTTTCAAGGCGTCGCTCTACGGGCTATATGTTGTTATCGCCATCGCCGGCTACCTACGCTGGCGCCGCCTGGCCGTCGCACAATAATAATAAGTATTTTTTTAATAAACTAAATTTTAATTCTTTAGATTAGCGACTCGCCGGTAACTGGATGTCGCCATTGAGGAGCGATTTCGGCAAAGGGAAGGCGGAAAAAGTCGCGTTGCATCAGGCGAGGGTGGGGCACTTGCAGCTGCGGCATGTCGATTACCTCGCTGCCGATAGCCATAATATCTATATCGATAATGCGGTCGAGATAATTGCCATCGGCGTCGCGATGCGAACGGCCGCCGTTTAGTTCTCGCTCTATCTCATGGATTATGTCGAGCACCTCCAGAGGCTCGCAGAAGCTCTCTACCGCCACAGCCATGTTGAGATAAGGATTATCACTATCGTAACCCCAAGGCGCGCTCTCAACCACCTTCGAACGCGCCACAACTAATCCTATATCGATAGACACGCGCAGGTCGGCAGCCCATAAGTTTCCCTCGCGGTCGCCCAAATTACTCCCGTAATTCAAATAATAAGTCCTCCTCATAGCTTTTGTCAATTTCCTCAAAGTTTTTTTCTTATAGCAAGGGGTTTTTGACTATGGTTTGATGGAATAAATTCTTCATATATTCGAAATTTTTAATGAGTAAATCGATGTCAATCTCACTTGAGGGTACTATTTTCAACACTTTACCTTTGTTGAGGTAGACACGTACGGCTTCGTTTTCTTTTTCGTCATACACATTAGTAAGCAGAGCGAACACCGGATCACCGCTTTCAATATCGTAGAGATACTCGTTGTAATATTTATGTCCGCCTATGTTGAAACTATGGCGCACTAAATATAGCGTGCTGTGCCAATTCAGATAGTCCGATTCATCATCCTCGTGAAGGTCGAGACAGGTGAAGAAGAAGTCAATCTTCTCCTTATGCGGGCCACTGCCGGGATACATCTGGTCGATGTTGATGCTGAACGTGTTACGCGTGTTAGGCTCAATATCGGCAAAACCAATTAGCTCTTGCGCTTCAGCGTAAAGCTTGCGGATATGCGCGATTTTCGCGTCAACATTCTGCGCGACGGCAATGCCCGCGCCCATGGCGCAAAGCAACAAAATATACATAATTCTTTTCATAACCTATTTAATTTTAATTTATTATTTACTTAATTCCAACATACGGCGGATGGGCTTTACCGCACGCTTGGCAAGTTCACGATCCACCTCGATGGTGGGCGCCATGAACTTGAGCGAGTTGTAAAGTTTCTCGAGAGTAATCAGTTTCATGAAGTTACACTCGTTGCAGGCGCAAGTGCCGTCCTCGGGCGGAGCAGGAATAAAAGTCTTGCCCGGGCAAAGCTGTCGCATCTTAAACAATATACCGCTCTCGGTGGCGACAATAAACTTGGTAGCATCGCTATCGATCGCGAAATTCAGCAGAGCTTGAGTAGAGCCCACCTTATCGGCAATCAAGCGTATAGGCTTGGGACACTCAGGGTGGACAAGAATCTTAGCATCGTCATTCTCTTTCTTCAGTTGCACCAGTTTGGCCACCGAGAACTGCTCGTGCACATGGCAAGCGCCGTCCCAAAGCACCATCTTGCGACCCGTCACGCTATTGATATAATTGCCGAGGTTGCGGTCGGGTCCGAAGATAATCTTCTCGTCGGCAGGCAGCGAGTCTACTATCTTCTGCGCGTTGGAGCTTGTGACTACTATATCGGTGAGCGCCTTTACGGCAGCGGTGGTGTTGACATAGCTGATTACAGTGTGCCCCGGATGCGCATCGATAAAAGCGGCAAACTCGTCGGCCGGACAACTGTCGGCGAGTGAGCATCCCGCGCTGAGGTCGGGCACGATCACCGTCTTGTCGGGACACAAAATCTTTGCCGTCTCGCCCATAAAGTGAACGCCACACAGCACGATAACCGGTGCCTCCTCTTTTGCCGCCAGCTGCGCCAGCGCCAGCGAGTCTCCTATATGGTCGGCGAGCTCTTGTATTTCGTCGCGCTGATAGTAGTGCGCCATTATTACGGCGTTACGCTCCTTCTTAAGTCGTAGTATTTCCGCCTTAAGGTCGATGCCGGCGGGAATTGGCTCGTCGATATATCCTTTTTCCACAATCATTTTATTATTTTCTTTTATTTTAAATTTAATTCTTTATAAAAAAATAATCAATAACAACAATGTCTGTTGAAAGTGTTGAAACTTTTGGCCGCTAAAGCTTGCTTTTTAAGTTATTAAACACCAAAGCACTATAATCAACATAGCTATCAACAACCTTAAATACTGAAAAACCGATATATTACAAAAGTTATCAACAGACTGTTAACAAACCGCAAAGTTAATAATTTTTTGAATAAACAATTCACAAAACCGCCAAAAAATAGTGTTAAAAAGAAAAACAAAAAATGTGTACAAACTTTTTGGAGAAAATCCGGACATGGCTATATGAGCAAAAAAATGGAAATCGCAAGAAAAAAATCCACATTTTTTCCAAAAGTTATCCCCAACAATTCACAACCTTATCCACAAGCATAAAAGCTATTAATGTGAAGAGGATTGTAGGAGGTAGTCGTGCAGGGTGGGGGAGAAGGTGATGGCGGGGTTGTCGAACACGCGGTTCATGGCGCCGGAGGCGGTGATGCGTTCGGGTGTGTCGGCGATTAATTGTCGGTCGCGGGTGATGAGCCAGAGTCGGTCGGCAAGCATGAGCGATTGCGCGATGTCGTGGCTTGAGAGCAGGACGGCTTTGTTGTGTTCGTGTGCGAGCGAGTGTAGGAGTTGCATGGTTTCGATACGGCTTGCCACGTCGAGAAAGGCCGTGGGCTCGTCGAGAATGATGATGGGCGTTTCTTGCGCTAAAGCCCTGGCTATCATCGCTTTTTGCCGTTCGCCGTCGCTCAGGTCTTGGATGTTGTTGTGCGCTTTATGGGCTATGTCCGCATCGGTCATGGCTTTGTTGACGATGTCGCGGTCGTGGCTGTCGAGTCGTCCGAGCAGTCCTGTATGTGGTTGTCGTCCGAGGGCCACAATTTCCTCTACAGTGAGAGCCCCCGCTATGGCGCGTGTGGTGGCAACGAGGCCTATTAGTCGTGATAGCTGTCGTGGGCTGAGCGTTGATGCGTCTTGTCCGTCGATGGTGATGGTGCCGTCGTGTGGTGGTGTAGAGAGAGTCAGGGCTCGCAGAAGGGTGGATTTGCCCACACCGTTCTTGCCCAGCAGAGCCACCATTTCGCCCGGCGCGAGACTGAGGTTTAGTCCGGAGAGTAGGGTGGTGCGGTGCTTACCGCGTCCGTATCCCACCGCGAGATTATGTGTAGTAAGAAGCATTATCAAATTTTAAATTAAGGGGTTACTTGCGGGCGAGCAGGACGTAGATTATTATAGGAACGCCGATGATTGGTGTGATGGCGTTGATGGGGATAATGCCGTAGGGCGAGAGTGCGCTCAGCAGGCTGCACAGCAGCGCGATGGCGGCTCCGGTGATGATGGTGACGGGCAGCAACCTATTGTGGTTGCCCGTGTTGAGCATAAGTCGGGCTATGTGCGGCACCACAAGTCCCAGGAAGCCGATGGGCCCGCAGAAGGCGGTGACAACGGCTGTTAATATGCCTGTGATGAGCAGCAGCAGGTTGCGTGCGCGGTCGGTGTTGACGCCCAGGTTGCGCGCGTAGCGCGTGCCGAGTAGCAGTGCGTTAAGCGGTTTCACCATGAGCGCGGCGGCAACGAGCGCCGTCACTATTATGCCGGCAAAGAGCGCCAGATGATCGTTGCCCACACCTTGAAACGAGCCGAAGCCCCATGCCACATAGCTGTGCAGGCCCTCCTCGGTGGCCACCGAGTTGAGTAGTGAAATCACGCTCGATGCGAGGTAGCTCACCAGAATACCGATGATAAGCAACATTGTGCTACTCTTAACAAGAGTAGAGAAAAACATAAGCAGCGCTAGTACGGCGCCGGCGCCAAGGAGCGCTCCTGTGAGCGTGGCTATATATCCGCTGAGTGAGGTGTCCATATCGCTGCCAATGGTGCCACCTAAAGCCAAGAGTACTATGGCTACGCCGAGTCCTGCTCCGGTCGATACGCCCAATATCGACGGTCCCGCTAATGGATTGTTGAAGGTGGTCTGCAGCAACAATCCCGCTACCGACAGTGCCGCTCCGGCGAGAGCCGCGGTAGCGATCATGGGTAGTCGCGATTCGAGCACGATGATGTCCCATGCCCGGTTGCCGCTGCCGTTGCCGGCAATGATTTGCCATACTGCCGCGGCGTCGATGTCGACGCTGCCCCACAGCAGGCAAGCCACCGCGAGCGCCAGCAGAACTGCCGTCAGCGCCACTACCAGTAATATGTATCTCGCGGTTGACATTATTTTTTAAGGAGGTTACGGGCGGGAAGTGCGGGGTAGGGGAGCGGCTTGTTGGGCGTTCATGTAATAGCGCAGGTTGAACACGCCATTGCTATAGCCCATGGTGACTGCGGTGCCGCTCTCGCTACGGAATATATTGTTACTGTCGAGCACGAATCCGGCAGTGCCGAGTGCGCTCTCAAGCAGTTTCACCATCTCCTGTAGCGTGGCGTCGGGACACTGGTGCAGGTCGTAGCTCATAGCCACACTCTCCACCTTGTCGTCGAGGTTGAACTGCGGCGTAGGTAGTGATCCTTCGTCGCCGGGCACGAGTCGCGCTATGTCGCCCTCGAAGTTGTAGACCACGGCGAGCGGTCCCATCATCTGAGGCAAGAGTTTCACGCCAACGAACGGTGCCGGGTCGTTGCCAATCAAGCTGTTGAGGTCCATGAGCGTGCTGCCCTTGGTGGCACCGCACGCGTGACGGTCGTTGAACATCTGCAGCAGGTTGGCTGCCAGCACGGCTGTGTCGACAAAGCCACGCACGGCAAAGTTGTTGTAGTTCACTGTCACGAAGTCGGTAAACTCGAGTTTGCCCACGCGTTTACCTTTCTCATCGAGCAGTACGCAAATGCTGTCGGTGCGTCCGACGTATCGTGTGGCGCTAAGGTCGACCAGAGCCTCGTATTTGAAATCAATCATCACCTTGTTGTCCTTGTCGACCATTCCCATACGGTCGCCCTTGAGCGCGAGGTAATATCCGGCCCGAGTCTGCGCCCCGTCCTTATAACCGGCGTCCTTGATGGCCTTCGGTGCCGCCACGGGGTTCTCCACCTCGTGGCCGCCGCTGTCGAGGAACACGAGCGAGTCGGTGCCCGCCTTTGTCAGTGGCAGCACGCCTCCGGTGAAGTAGGGTGTAATTAGGTTATAGTCGGCGTTGGAGACGCTGAAGAGTTCGCGACCCTTATTGTCGATGGCGGTGATGCCGATCACGCTGTCGGTGGCGCTGGCGCTACGCGAGGTGACGGCGTAGTCGTCGTAGAGAAACTGTGCGGCGTAGCTCATGTCGACGGGCGTGACGCTGTCGCCCTGAAGGTCGATATATCCGTATCGTCCGTTGTCGCTATGCACGATAGCTCTGGAGCGTGTGAACATGGTGGCGCGGTCGAGTGCCGGCGACAGCTGGGCCACCTCCTTGCCTGTAGGGTCGATGATGATGAGCGAGGTGCCCGGTCGGCTCACAATGGCTCGCCCTTGGTTGAAGAGCGTGGCCGAGCCGTAGGGTTCTTTGTTGATAGCAGTCGTGGGGTTGGCGATGTTGTAGTAGGAGATACGTCCGAGCGAGTCGGCCACATAGAACATATCATCGACCACAGCCGAGGGTGCCATCTCGAAGGCGTCTTTGACAACCGTCTCGCCGTTCTCCAGATTGATAATGCTCCACTTGGAGCTGCCCTTGAGCTTCACCGGCAGATACTTGGCGTCGGTGGGATAGTCGGCGCTCTCGCGGCACGAAACTACCGCTGTCAGCACCAGCAAGAGACAAAGAATGCGAAATATTTTATTGTTCATAATAGTTTGATAAACTGTTTGTTACATAGCATTTACCATTGGCGTGACGGTACTGTGGCGCCGCAGGAGCGCTGCAAAAGTAGCAAAATTAATTGACAGTCACACATAAAAAGCGCGATTAATTGGTGGCGGGCGGTGTGTAGGGCGGCATAAAACAACAACTTGAAAACAACTAATAAACAACTTGGAACAAGTTTTTTATATTTTGGGTGGGACAGTGGTTGGCACTCCCCAGAAAACTGCGTTTTCGGGGTTAAGCATGGTATAAACTGCGAAGCAGTTTTTGATGGGTGGGACAGTGGTTGGCACATCTTACATCTTACATTTTCCATCTTACATCGAAAAGGGTGGGACAAAGGTAGGTGGCGAAATGGGTAAATGCAAGTACATTTGCGTTTCTCGTTTCTCAAGTTATTAGAAATTTTAATTTGGCGGGGTGGGGTGGGGGAGAACGGGAAAAAAGTTGTAACTTTGCGGGCTTGAAAGGCGATTTTTTGGAAAATGATAACTCTTGAAAGACTACAAAACGGATTGCCGGTGGTGTTCCTGCCCAGCACGAATGCCGTGGGATGGGCCGGAGTGGCCATCGACGCCGGCAGCCGCGACGAGGCCCGTGGGGAGTATGGTTTGGCTCACTTTGTTGAGCATACCATCTTCAAGGGCACTCGCCTGAAGCGCGCATGGCAGATCAACAGCCGTATGGAGCGCGTAGGCGGCGAGCTAAATGCTTATACCACAAAGGAGACAACGATGCTCTATAGTGTGTTTCCGCAGTCTCACCTCGATCGTGCTCTCGAGTTGATTGGCGACCTTGTGACCGGTTCGGTGTTTCCCGCGTTGGAGCTCGACCGCGAGCGTCAGGTGGTGCTGGAGGAGGCCGCGAGTTATCTCGACAGTCCGGCCGATGCCATCTACGACGACTTTGAGGATCTCCTGTTTGCCGGTAGCGGGTTAGGTCACAACATATTAGGCACGGAGGACGATGTTCGCGGTTTCACTACCGCCGACTGCCGCCGCTTTGTCGACCGCCACTATGGCTCGGGAGCGATGTCGCTGTTTGTGGTGGGCAACTACCGTCCGGAGCAGGTGTTGCGTCTTGCCGAGAAGCATTTCGCGTCGCTCAGCACGGCCGCACATCGCCGCCGGCAACCGGTGCCGCCCGTGATTGCGGCTGAGCGCGTAACGCGTGAGCTCGGTCTGCATCAGGCTCACACGCTTGTGGGCGCTCGCGTGGGCAGTATGTATGACGACAGCCGGCACGCGTTGGCGTTGCTCAACAACATCATAGGCGGCCCGGGTATGAACTCGTTGCTGAATGTGGAGTTGCGCGAGCGTCGGGGGTACGTCTACTCGGTGGAGTCGTCGCTGACGTCGTACACCGACTGCGGGGCGTTACTCATCTACTTCGGCTGCGATGTCGACCGCGTGGAGCGCGCGCTGGCGGTGGTGGGGCGCGTGATTGACCGTTTGGCGAGCGAGCGCTTGAGCGAGCGTCGTCTCGACGCGCTTAAGCGGCAGTATTGCGGCCAGCTGTTGGTGGCGAGCGACAACACCGAGCTTACCGCCCTCAATGCCGGTCGCTGCCTGCTCTACTACGGAAAAGTGGAGCCTATGGAAAGCACTATCGAGCGATTGCGCGCCGTCACGGCCGACGAGCTTCGCGACCTTGCCGCCGCCATCGCCCTGCCGCGCGCCACGGTGCTCACCTTCCATTAGCGGGCTGCTTGGCTGACGTAATATTGTAGGGTCGACGCATGCGTCGACCGCGGTGCATAGCACTGTGTATCAATGTATTCTACACACGGGCGACGCATTCGTCGCCCCTACATTCGCTATTTGGGATAGTGGGGGCTTGTTTTTTGCTCAAGTTGGATTAGAAGCGGAGGGAGGAGTAGCGGCGGCGCAAGAGCAGGTAGTATTGGATTACGACATTAGCTTGCGCGCCGTGGAATGATGTGAGCAGGTTGACCGTGGGTTTGTCGCCGTCGTATTGCTCGCGCATGGTGCGGAAGTCGCGGTGGGCGCGCAGAATAGCTCGCGCGTCGCCCCATCGGAGTGTGGCCACCGCCTGGAAGAACGCGAGCGTGTCGTAGAGCCGTCGCACCACAAGCAGCCGTTTCGCGTCGTGAGCCGGCAGATTTTTATGAAGCATCAGCAAATTGTTGCGGAAGTTGAGGTAGGTTTTTCGCGGGTTTCCTTGCGGCAGACTTCCTCCGCCCAGGTGGTAAACGGCGGCTGCGGTAATCGTCTTTATATCGCTTCCTGCCAGATGAATGCGCCAGCAGAGGTCGATTTCCTCCATGTGGGCGAAGAAGCGTTCGTCGAGTCCCCCCACCCGGCGGTAGAGTTCGGTTCTCACCATCAGGCAAGCACCGCTTGCCCAGAACACCGACAGCGGCTCAGAGTTGTCCTTGTCGTCGTATTGTCCGCTATCCATCTCTACAGTGCCGAAGAGTCGTCCGCGGCAATATGGGAAACCGTGGCAGTCGAGAAAACCGCCTGCCGCTCCGGCATATTCAAACTCCTGTAGGTCGTCGTCGCGGTCTTGGAGCATCTTTGGCTGAACGGCGCCCACCTCGCTATGGCTTCGCATATAGCTGTAGAGCGGTTGCAGCCATCCGTCGGGCGTGAGCACGTCGCTGTTGAGCAGCACCACATAGTCGTAGCCACCCATCTCTGCCACGGCGTCGATAGCGCGGTTGTATCCGCCGGCATAGCCGTAGTTGTCGTTAAGTTCGATCACTTCGACAGTGTGGAAATCGTGCCGGAGCAGTTGTAGACTGTCGTCGGTTGAGCCGTTGTCGGCCACGAATATCCGCGCGATGTCGCTCGGGGTGTTGCGAACCACGCTTGGCAGATACTCCCTAAGGAGCGTGCTGCCGTTCCAATTAAGAATAATTACCGCTACCATAGTCAACTAAATTTTACTCAAGTCTTTTAAATTTCTGAAGTCCTTACGGAACGTCTTTGTCATAGAAACTTGATACATAGCCTTGCCCCTTGTAGTTCGCTCATTGAGTGTAATCGTATAAGTTGCCATAGTTTATTGGTTTTTAGGTTTTCGCCGTGCAAAATTAGTAAAAAATACTGAAAACCGGCATGTTTCGCGATATTTTTTGTAACTTTGCAGGCTCAAAAATAAGAAAAAATAAAAACAAGATACATCAAATGGGACGATTAGTAGCAATAGTAGGGCGGCCCAATGTGGGCAAATCGACACTTTTCAACCGCTTGACGCGCACTCGCGACGCGATTGTGAACGACACGAGCGGCACCACGCGCGACCGCCAGTACGGCATCATGGAGTGGAACGGCATGGAGATGAGTGTGGTTGACACCGGAGGCTGGGTGGAAGGCAGCGACGACATCTTCGAGAGCGAAATCAACAAGCAAGTGTATATCGCCATCGAGGAGGCCGACGTGATTCTGTTTATGGTTGACGTCAAGACCGGTATTACCGACCTCGACGACCATGTGGCTCGCATCCTTCGCAAGAGCGCCAAGCCGGTGATAGTGGTGAGCAACAAGGACGACAACAACCAGGCTGTGCTTGCCGAGGCCGAGTTTTACGCCTTAGGCTTGGGTAAGCCCTACAGCATCAGCGCCATCAACGGTACCGGCACCGGCGACTTGCTGGACGAGGTGGTGCGCATCATGCCCGAGAAGAGCGACGACGCTCCCGAGGAGATGGTGCCCCGCTTTGCCATTGTGGGCAGGCCCAACGCCGGCAAATCGTCGCTCATCAATTCACTCATGGACGAAGAGCGAAACATCGTCACCGACATTGCCGGCACCACCCGCGACAGTATCTACACCCGCTTCAACAAGTTCGGCTTCGACTTCTATCTAGTCGACACCGCCGGCATCCGCAAGAAGAACAAGGTGAACGAGGATATCGAGTACTACTCGGTGTTGCGCAGCATTCGCGCCATCGAGAACGCCGATGTGTGTCTGTTGCTCATCGACGCCACCCGCGGCATCGAGGCGCAGGACGTCAACATCTTCTCCATCATCCAGAAGAACCGCAAGGGCCTGGTGGTGCTCGTCAACAAGTGGGACATAGCCGAGAACAAGGGCCAGCAGGCAATAAAATATTTCGAGGATACCATCCGCGAGCGCTTCGCGCCGTTCACCGACTTCCCCATCATCTTCGGGAGCGCGCTCACTCGCCAGCGCATCCTCAAGGCGCTCGAGAAGTCGATCGACGTGTACAACGCCCGCAACCGCGTGATACCCACGTCGCAGCTCAACAACGCCATGCAAGAGATCATCAGCGCCTATCCGCCACCCGCGGTGAAGGGCAAATTTGTGAAAATCAAGTATGTTACCATGCTTCAAGAGGCCCGCGTGCCGTCGTTTGTGTTCTTCTGCAACCTGCCGCAGTGGATACGCGACCCGTATAAGCGCTATCTCGAGAACCAGATACGTGAGCGCTGGGACTTCTCCGGCACGCCCATCAACCTATACTTCCGTCAAAAATAAGCTACCACCACTATGAGACAAGCGATTATAATCATTACAGCGATAATAATGGCGACAGGTGCCGCCACGGCGCAAAAGCGCGTAAGCAGCGACGAGACATTCAATCAGGGAGTGGAGTACTTCTACGACGACGCCATGCCTCAAGCCATGCAATGCTTCAAGCTGTGGCTCGGCACCCACCCCGACGACGCTTACGCCTGGGCCTACGTAGCCGCCATCGAGAACGAGGCCAAGCACCCCTACGCGGCGCTCGACGCGAGCGAAAAAGTGCTTGCCGGCACGTTCAGCAACCCCAACGACACCGCGTTTAAAGCATGGCACTACTACGTGCGCTCGCTCATCCACCTCAATCTCAACGATACCGTTGAGGCCATCAACGACCTCAACAACTCGGTGAAGCTCAACCGCGCCGACCCCGACACCTACCAACGGAGGGCAACGCTCTTTTTCAAGCGGCAAAACTACGACCGCGCCCTCGACGACTACCGCTCGGCGGCCGCGCTGAGCCAAGGCGACGCCGAGCCCTACATAGGTGTGGGTTGCGTGTATAGCGCGCAATCGAAGCGCGGGCAGGCTATAAAGGCCTTTACCGACGCTATCACCGCCGAGCCCGGGAGTAGCCGCGCCTACAGCCATCGCGCCGCTGAATATTTCAACAATCAGGAATACGACAAAGCGGCCGACGATGTGCTGCAAGCGCTGCAACTCGACCGCCGCAGCGTGCACGCACTGTGGGTGGTGGAATATATCAAGGCCGACAAGACGGCCAAGCGCGCCTTTACGGCAAAGGTGAAGGCACTTGCAGCGCAGAAGGCCGACAACAGTTGGCTCGACCTAATCAAGTAAAACCATTCCAACCACGAACGCGATATGATGAGAATTGACCTACTCACCGTGATGCCTGAGGCGCTCGACTCGCCGCTGCACTGCTCGATAGTGCAACGCGCGCAGGATAAGGGGCTGGTGGAAATCCATGTGCATAACCTGCGCGACTATTCCACGCGCAAGCATCGCAAGGTGGACGACTACCCCTTTGGCGGCGACGCCGGCATGGTGATGCAGATTGAGCCGGTGCACCGCTGTATCGAGCAGTTGAAGAGCGAGCGCGACTACGACGACGTAATCTTTACCGCCCCCGACGGCGAGCTCTTCACCCAGCCCATGGCCAACGAGCTGTCGCTCAAGCAGAACCTTATCATCTTGTGTGGGCACTACAAGGGTGTGGACTATCGCATACGAGAGCACCTGATTACCCGCGAGATTTCGATTGGCGACTATGTGCTGACCGGCGGCGAGATACCGGCGGTGGTAATCACCGACGCCATTGTGCGCCTTATCCCGGGTGCCATCGGCGACGACCAGAGCGCGCTGAGCGACTCGTTTCAGGACAACTTGCTCGAGGCGCCAGTCTACACTCGCCCGGCAGAGTATAACGGCTGGCGAGTGCCCGACGTCCTGCTCTCGGGCCACGCGGCAATGATCGACAAATGGCAGATGGAGCAAGCGCTGGAGCGCACGCGCCGCCTGCGGCCGGGGCTGCTTAAAAATTAAAAATTAGGAATGAGGAATGAGAAATTATACATCTTCCATCTTACATCTTACATAGTAAAGTAACATTATCAAACGCAACGAAATATGACCCTTCACCGACCCAAATGGATACCGCGATGGCTCAACTTGCCATTTTTGTTTTTTCTCGCCTTCATAGTGCTGCTGCTCTTCTTTGGCGAGTATAACTATCTGCGTATCAACAGCCTCGCCAACGAGATTGACGACCTCAAAGAGCAAATCAAAGAGCAGGAGGACAGTGCTGCATACTATACCTCCAAGCTCAACGCGCTCAACACCGACAAGGAGAACCTCGAGCGCCTGTGCCGCGAGCAATACGGCATGAAGCGAGTTAACGAGGAAGTGTATATAACCGATATTCCCTGAAAGAAATGAAAGAAGAGAAACGAATACAGATTGCGGGCATACTGCTTGCCGTGGGCATGACGATAATTCTGGCCGGCGCGGTGTTGCCATTTCTTGGAGTCAAAATCGCCATCTCGCGTTGGGTGCTTGCCGGCGGCGCGCTTCTGGCGCTCATAGCCCGCTTTACCGAACCCACCATTCCGGCCGAGAAGAGCTTCCGCCTGGCGCGGCTGCAGAAGCTCGACAAGATGACGGCGGCCCTCTTTGCCATCGCCGCCGCTTGCCTGTTCGCTCCCGAAGGACATATCGAGATACAGCGCGCGTGGATTCCGGTGCTTATGGCTGCCGCTGTGATGCAAATCTATTGCACATTTGTGGAAGGCCGCGAGATCAAGAAGCTCAACGAGCAGGAGAAGCAACCGGCTCCCAAGGGCTCGGCAAAGAAGAAGAGATAGCCCCGAGGGGCGTTACACCGCAAAGCGCGAAAGGAGAATTGAGGAAGAGCGGCTTCGTGCAATGTTTTTTTACATGTTGAGTTAAAAAACTCAATTTTTGAATGATAATTAATGGATTTTACTTTTTTTTCGTACCTTTGCGGGTTGAAATCGAAAGTTTATTGACAAGAAGATGAAAATTAGCAACATATTACTCGCCGTCGCGGTGGCGGCAATCACCGCTATAGGCCTCGAGGCGCAGAATGCGGTCACGCCCTATTCGCGCATCGCCTATGGTATCCTGAACGACAACCTTACGGGCATTCAGCGCTCGATGGGCGGCGTGGGCATCGCTATGCAGAACGGCAGACAAATCAACGTGGTCAACCCGGCGAGCTATTCGCAGGTCGACTCGCTCACGTTCCTGTGGGATGTGGGCACTCACCTGTCGTTCAACTGGTCGCAGGAGAACGGCAAGCGCGGGCGCACCATAGGCGGCGGCCTTGACTATCTCACCGGTGAGTTTCGCATCGCCCGGGGGCTGGGCGGCGCCTTCGGCCTCGTGCCTTACTCGAGCGTGGGCTACACCTTTGGCGGAAAGATTGACAACGGCAAGGAGACGCGTGTGGGCAGCGGCGGCCTGAGCGAGCTGTTTGTGGGCTTCGGCTATGAGCCGGTGAAGGGACTTAGCATCGGAGCCAACGTGTCGTATCTGTTCGGTACCATCACCAACGAGACTCAAATCGCCACGGCCTCGACGTCGCAATTCCAGCGCGTGACCGAGGTGCGCGACTGGAACATAAAGGTGGGCTTGCAATACGGCGTGAACGTCACGCCTAAAGATCGGCTCGTGCTCGGTTTCACCTATCAGCCCAAAAAGTATTACCACGGCCACGCCTGGGGCACCTACTACGATATAGCCAACGACACCAAGGCCGACACCGTGGGCTTCTGTCCGCTCAAGGGCAACTACGAGCAAGCGGCGGGCTACGGCGCCGGACTGAGCTACACGCGCGACAACCGGCTGACGCTCGAGGCCGACTTCCTCTATCAGCAATGGAGCAAAGCGAAATATCGCGCCATCACCGGTTATGAGGCCGACGATATGACGTTCGACGACCGCTGGAAGGCCTCGTTCGGCATAAGCTACACACCCGACCCGCGTGGCAACTACCTCAACCGCATGACCTATCGCATAGGCGGATTCTACAATCACGACTATATCAACGTGCGCGACAACAACGTGCGCGATTATGGCATCGGGCTCGGTTTCTCGTTCCCGGCGCTGGGCGGCAAAACGCTCGTCAACCTCGGCTTCGAGTGGCGCCACCGCTATTCGGCTCCGGTGCTCTACATCAAGGAGGATATATTGAACATCACGCTGAGCGTCAACTTCAACGAACTCTGGTTCTGGAAGAACAAGATACGCTAACGCCATGCCTCGTCGTAGCCGCTACACATTAGCGTTCGTGTTCTCGCTCATCGCCCTCTGCGTGCTCGTCGCGTGCAAGGAGGACGAGACTTCGATTGTGGCGCATAAGACCAACCCCAACCTTGTGCCCACCATGGTGAGCAACCATGTGCAGACTGTCATCAGCGACTCCGGCATCACGCGTTACCGCATCACCACGCCGCGGTGGGAGATGTTTGAGGAGGCTAAGGAGCCGCATTGGATTTTTCCACAGGGTGTGATTGCCGAGGAATTGATGGCGCCCACCTTTTCGGTGGTCACTCAGCTCAAATGCGACAGCGCCTACTACGACGAGCTTAAGCAGCTATGGAGCCTCAACGGCAACGTGAGCATCACCAACGGCGACGGCACCATTATCCTCACCGACCAAATGTACTGGAACCAATTGGAGCACGAGCTGTATAGCGACGCTTTTATTCACATCGAGCGGCAGTCGCAGATAATCGAAGGTTATGGCTATCGTAGCGACGAGAGTTTCAAGAACTACACCCTGCGGCAAGTGAAAGCCATTGTCCCGATCGACGAGGACAAATTCCCGCGCGGAGGGAGGTAAATTAATTAGAAATTATAAATTAGGAATTCAACATCTTACATTTTACATCTTCCATCTTCCATCGAATAAGTGAGCTACCTCATTATCACCATATTAGCCATCGTGTTCTCGGGATTTTTCTCGGGAATGGAAATCGCGTTCGTCTCGTCCAATAAGGTGAAGGCGGAGATTGACGCGGGCCGAACCGACCTTATCAGCCGAATTATCAACATCTTCTATACCCATCGCGACAATTTCATCTCCACCATGCTCGTGGGCAACAACATCGTGAATGTGGTCTACGGTATCAGCTTCGCGATGTTGCTCGAGGAACATTTACAAGTATGGCTCAATCACAACGAGGCTTTGGTGCTTATCGTGCAGACGGTGGTTTCGACACTAATCATTCTGCTGATGAGCGAGTTCCTGCCAAAGTCGGTGTTCCGCATCAACCCTAACCACTCGCTGCGCGTGTTCGCCATTCCGCTCTATCTGTGCTACTTGGTGCTATATCCCATTTCGCGCTTCACCACCTTCTTGAGCAACGCCATCATGCGCCTGTTCGGCATCAAGAAGGTCAACAACTCGTTCTCGCGTCTGTCGATCGACGAGCTCGACAACTACCTGCAGGAGAATATCGACCGCCGCGAGGATCAACACCGCGAGGTGGAACGGGAGGTGAAAATATTTGAGAACGCGCTCGACTTTAGCGACACGCGATTGCGCGACTGCATGATTCCGCGCAACGAGATTGTGGGGGTCGACATCGCCGAGAGCACGCGCGACGAGCTGATAGAGGAATTTACCAAAACAGGGCTGTCGAAACTCGTGGTGTATCACGACGACCTCGACAATGTGCTGGGTTTCATACAGGTGAGCGAACTTTTCGTTACCGACGCCAACTGGAAGGACCACGTGAAGCCCGTGCTGTTCGCGCCCGAAACCATGCTCGCCAAGAAGATGATGCAGTCGCTGCTCAAGGAGAAGAAGTCGATGGCAATCGTCGTCGACGAGTTCGGCGGCACCGCCGGCATGGTTACGCTCGAGGATCTGGTGGAGGAAATCTTCGGCGAGATTGAGGACGAGCACGACCGCCGGCATCTGGTGGCGCGCCAAATCGACGACAACACCTACGAGCTGTCGGGACGAATGGAGATTGAGGCCGTCAATGAGCAATTCCACCTCGACCTGCCCGAGAGCGATGACTACAACACCATAGCGGGCTTCATAATGGAGCGCCACGAGGCTATCCCCAACACCGGCGAGGAGCTCACCATCGACCGGTTTAAGTTCAAGGTGCTGAAGAAATCCGGCGCCCGCCTCGAGCTACTGCGCCTTACCCTCGCCCCCGACGCCGAGTCGGCCGAGTAACGCCCATCATATCCTCGTTTTATTTTCAGTCAACGCATCTATTGTATTGTTATTGTTCATCATGAGAAGTAATGTATTTACGGTTAGGATTGTTGGGACTAGTCGTTGTAGGTCTGAGAACTCCTAATGACACAAGTCGGGTTGTGTATTGTTGTCGCGTTTTGAATTGGTTTTTCAGTCCGAGCATGTCTAAAATTTCTTGTGCGGTGCGCGGCGTTTCATCGCAGAACTCCAAAACTTTTCGCTGTTTTGTCGTCAAGCGAGCTCTTTTATTTTCTTGCGGAGCTTGGTTACTTTTTCCGTCTAGGTCAGTTACTTTTGCTCTTCTGTAGATGATGGTGCGGAAATCTTCGGCCTGAATAAATTCAGGCGAGCATAGTCCATATTGCTCACACGCGGCAATTATATCGGTTGTGCCGGTGCCCAAATGCTCGATATATCCGGCAAGAAATAGCGGATGAGCTATGACAGGGTTCGTGGGTTCGGAAGAATGAACCTCACGGAGTTTATGTACTGTAAAACCATCAGGAAGTCTGCCCGGATTCCAAACTTCAAGGCGATCGCGGAACAGCATAACTTGTACACTCCCATTGCTGCTGTAATCACGATGAGCTACAGCATTAGCAATCGCTTCGGCAACAGCGCTTTCCGGTAATTCATACTGAACAGGGGCGTCCACCGATTGATTGCGCGTTCCGACACGGGCATCAATGCGCGACATAACGAAACCTACAGCCTTGTCAATCATCTCGAATAGCGAACCGGTAAAAACCTGATAGTTGCGGATTGGTTTCTCGACTTTAGTGCCATAGAATTGCGCACAACGCACCTCCGATGTGCGGAAAAACTGTTGAGAATTATTTCCCATTCTCTACACTCCTCATGCAAATAGGAGCCGCTGGTGCGTAGAAATTTATCAAAATTTTATACAAATTATGCAAATTATTCCAAATTTGAGATAAATTATAAGTCTTCGCCATTAGCTTGGTTATACCCATTGTCATAGTACATTACTATAAAATACATTCCAAATAAACTTTCTATTTTAAACCAGACTGTTTTTTTATTTATAATATCAAATGTCCTTTCAGAAACAGCAGAAGCAATTTCCTTTTTTATCTCATCCGAAGGGTTATTCAGTTGTTCCTTTGTATATTTGCTTGACAATTCTTGTATTATTTCATTAGTGATTGATTTAAAATCCAACTTCGTAGTATCTGGCACTTGATAAAAAACAGCTTGATAAATCTTATTATTTACATTCATCTCATACGAAATATTCTCATAATCAGATAAATATTGTTTACCGAGACTTATGTATTTCTTATTTTTTTCAAATTGACTGACAAGATTGTTAAATCGAACCTTGATATTAGCTTCGTCCAGCTTAGCGACGTCGCAAAGCATAATGCGATACACTTTTTTGTTGTTAGTACCGATAAAAAGATCTACTTTCACACCATTGAATTCTCCTGAAAAGTATTCTTGGCCGGCTTCCATTTTTGGAGAGAATCCTTTGGCTATGATTTTCTTCCTCATTTGCGATTTAGTTCCATCAACCGGAATTCCTAAAAAGGTAGTTACATCTTGCGCTAATGCAGAAAAAGGTAAAAGAAATAGCACAAGTAGTGATACAATTTTTAGTCTCATAATTTTATTGTTTTACAATTTCAACTCGTGCTCCAAGCACATTGGCTATTTTAGAGATGATATCTAACCCAACAGAAAACTTACCGGCTTCGATACGACTAAAGTTTGCCGCATGTAGTCCTGCAAGCGCTGCCACATCTTTGGCGGGCATGTTTTTCTCTTCGCGTAGTTGTTTAATTCTATGTCCAATCCTTATTCGTTCCTCCATTTTATCACTTGTCCATGATGCAAATGTAATACCAACATTCATTTGAAGATCGCAAAAGACAGCATAAATCATCGAAGATTTATCATCAGAAAAATGTTTATCAAAACTTTTAGCAAGAAAATCAGCAATTGAGTATTGCATAGTTTCATGTATGGGAATATTAAATACTAACGTATATTGCTCTCCCGACAAATCTGTCACGACAAGCGTTTTATTATCCTTATAATTGGTCTTTGACATAATCAAATAATCAAAATAATTAATATTTTACATCTTAATCGGTGCAAAATTAATAATAAAGGTTAAATTAGCAAATAAAATAATTATCTTTTTTGCCAATTATTATATAAAACTACCTATTTGGTGAACGTAATGTATATTATAGGCCAAAACTTGATACTGATAGCGATTGCAATACGAGCAACGCAAGTGTGGTTGCATTCGCCCAATTCGCTTAAGCGAATACCAGATATCAATATTCGCGTCGGATTCATAATGGAGCCCGCAGCCGAAGGATGCGCACAAACCTCCATGCACTGTTCCACGCTCTTGCGCCCCGCCGGGGCGCGGGAGAAGGATGGTGAAGCTCGCACGACACAGGGGCTGCGCGCTATGCGCTTGCCTCCTGCCTGAACTCCTAAGCGCCTCCGGCGCTTTGCAGCACCCCCACACCACTGTCCCACCCTCTTCGATGTAAGATGGAAAATGTAAGATGTAAGATGTGTCAACCAGTGTCCCTCCCGCCGCCTGTAGGGGCGACGTATGCGTCGACCGGGTGCCGCAACCCATTGAACACCAATGCTATGCGCTGCGGTCGACGCATGCGTCGACCCTACAATCGCCTGCCGCGTGTATTGTCCCACCCATCAATTAATACCCCGAAGGGGTAACAGTACATAGGCCGGGGTAAGCGCAATGCGCGCAACCCCAGTGCCGCCGAGTGACCAACGCATCCCATCGCACGCCGAAGGTGTGCGAGTAAAAAACCGCCAGATAGTGTCCCACTGTCCCACATCGCCCCGAACGTCCGGAGGCCGTACCATTGTCCCACATCGCCAATGCCGCCGGAACGGCGGATCCTTTTAATAACTCCACCCTAAGGAGCCCTTGCGACGCAGGGTGGGGCCATCAAACAGAGAAAACCGTCGCCCGACGGGCGACCCCTATTTATCCCCACCCAGTGTCCCACAAAAAATTCGTTGTAACAAATTCGTCGACAAAAAAATAAAAAGTTGTTTAAGTTGTTCCCCCGTTGTCGCAAAGTTGTTGTTTTAAAACGTCCGCAAAACCGCCCGCAAAACCGTCCGCAAAACCGTTCGCAAAACAAACCCCGCGAAAATGCTATCCCATTTCACCTAATTTATGTCCTATTGCGGCAATCCCCGAAAAAAAATGCCGAAAAATTTTGTCAGTTAAAAAAGCCGTTGTAATTTTGCACCGCTTTTCGGCTCAAAAACGGCGAAAACGCCGCGAAAAAAGCCTAAAGCGGAGTTCATTGAAATGTTTGCGATACTATTGTTAAGATGATTCGATAGAGCAATTGTAGTACAAGAGTAAGGAAGATTGTTCCCGTCGAGATTCTTTTACAGGTTAAGATACAAGAAGCGTAAATTCGGTCCAATCGTGGCCGGGATGAGTCGGCGCCCAGTCGGTTCCACACCTTATATAATATATATCGTGCGGCACCGTTCAAACGAGGCGACGCGTTCTTTTCGACAAGTACAAAAACGAGATCTAATAAAGATTAGATAAATTAACAACGAAGAGTTTGATCCTGGCTCAGGATGAACGCTAG
>JAFVDY010000102.1 GCA_017478265.1 Muribaculaceae bacterium
AATAAAACGGCTGCCCGGGGGGCAGCCGTTTGTGTTGGTTGGGGGGGTAATCGGGGGGATTACTCTTGAGTGCTATCCCACCAAACGGGGAGGGTCCAGATTTGGTTGCTGCGGAACCAAGCGCCACCACTTGCGGGCAAGTCGAGAGCACCGGGCACCTCGGCACCTATAGCCTGCAGGTTAGCCGAGTTGTAATTCAACTCGTAGCTTGCCTGTTGCCAACGGCGCGGCAACTTGTCTTGTGGCAAGTAATCCCAGTAGCTGGGAGTGTTGAGATAGTCGTAGGGCTTGTGCCATCCGATGAAGTCGGTCTCGCTGTAGTCGTGACGACGCATATCGTTCCATTGCTCGAGCGTGAACAACATAGCGATTTGCTTTTGCGTCATAATCATACCCATAGTGATATTGGCAGCCGTACCGATACCGTTGTCGAGGAAGTTGTTGATTTCGCTTGCAGTCATGGGCGTGAACGAAGGACAATCCTTCATGCCACCGGTAGCGTCGGCGTTGACCCACATTTGGCAAACGCTGTTGACGAAGTCGATGTTGGCCTTGATACCTTCCTTGTAGGCAGCGAAAGCGCCACCCTTGTCGCCGTTGCGCATCAAGACCTCAGCCTTGATAAAGCAAGCCTCGCTGTAACCGGCGATGATGGTGGGAGTGGTGGGACGACCGTGGAAGTGACCACTGATAGCCGACTCGTCGACACCCGAAGCGATGCGAATGAACTGGTCTTTGCCGGCATAGTAACCGGTACCGCCGCAACGGCCTTGGATATAAATGGTGTCGCCTTGGCGGGCATCGTTTGCCGAGTTGCAGTACCACGACTTAGCGGGGATAATGCGAATAATGTCCTTTCCTGCGGGCACTTTGCCTCTTTCTGTATAAACTTTGTTGTCCTCATCGATATAAGTCTCAACGTTGGCGTAAGAAGAAGCGAAAGGACCACCGAGGGTAAGGATATTGGTATTTTGAATATCGGCACCGAGAGCGCGACGCCATTTGCCGTCGGGGCTCCACTTGATTTCGGCGGGCGTGTCGGCACTCTTGCGCGAGCGAGCCCAAGGTATGAACTTGTCGGCGCGGGGGTCCTCAACACCATAGCCGTTGAAGTTGGTCAAGTTGTCGTAGAACATCTTGGTAACGAAGTAGGCGTTGGAGTTCATGCCGATACAGCTGTAGAAAGTAGAGTAGTCAACAGGCTCGTCCCAACCCTCGTGGTCGTGAGTAGAGCTGTTGTTGTCCTCGTGGTTAACCTGAGCATTGTCGGCATTGCTCTTTTGCGCTTTTTCGAGGCAAGCGAGTATTTCCTCGGGGTCGTATTTACCTTCCTTGTAGCTACCCTTTTGCTTCTTGCTCAAGTGGTTGAGCCAGCGAGCCTTGATGAGGTAACACATTTTGAGCCACTTGGCGGGGTCGCCACCATTCCAGCTATCGCCGGTAGAGAGGGGCTCGGCGCCGCTCTCTTGAGTGCGTTGGAAGAGTTCGATAGCCTCGTCGAGTTCGGCCAGAGCGCCGAGGAAAACGGTTTTACCCGTGTCGTACTTAGGAGTTACCGCCTCGCCGAGCGCGTCGGTATAAGGACACTCACCGAAGAGGTCGACCATCTCCATAAAGCCATAGGCACGCATAAACTTGGCGGCACCGGCATAGTGGTAAGCGCCGGCAGCCATAGCCTTGTCGTACATATCGCCGAGGTTGCTCGCGCAGGGCACGAGGAACCATTGTTGAGCGTTGGCGGCGCGAGTAGTGCCTGTAGAGAAGTTCCACTTGGTGGCATTGAGTCCGCGCGCGTTACCGGTACGAATAATCTGTCCGCAGTAGAAAGATGCGTTAGAAGCCGCGATAGAGGGACCTGCGATGCTGTAGAACTGGCACCACGGCAAGCGGTTGTAATATATAGCACTCTCAGCGGTGGGTGTATTGGGGTCGTTGTTGATGTCGAGATAGTCGTTACAAGAAGTAAGACCGAGCGTCAGTACCGCCGCACCCATCAATATTGATTTGAATAATTTCATATCTTCTTGAATTTAAGTGATTGTTCAACTTTAAGAATTAGAAAGTCAAGTTTACACCAAATGAGAAACTCGAAGTTGAGGGAACACCACAATAGTCAATACCGACTGAAGATGAACCGATAGCACCGGCACCGGCAGCTGCGACCTCGGGATCACCATCGTAGTTGGTGAAGAGCAACAAGTTGGTGGCAGTAGCAGTGAACATACAACCCTTGATGAACTTGGTCTTAGCCAGAGCCGAAGCGGGAACAGTATAAGACAAGGAGATTGAACGCAAGCGAAGCGAGTTAACCTTCTTCATGAAGTTGCTGCTCTCACGCGGATAGTAGGTAGTGTAGTAGTCATTGATGATTGACTCACCACTTACGAGTTTACCGTTGAACATGTAAGCCTTACCTGCCTCGTAGTGGAAATTTCTGTTCTCATAGACGGGAACATTCTTGAGTGTACCGTCCTCGAGAGTGATTTCCTTAGTACCGTTTTGAACAACACCTGAGATGTCGAGGCTGTTACGATTCTCGGTGAGCTTGCTTGTACCGGCAAGAACCATAGCGTATTGAGTACCATTGTAGACATTGCCGCCAACGCGGAAATCCCACAACATATTGAACGACCAGTTCTTCCAAGTGAGGGTGTTGTTCCAACCGCCTTGGAATTTAGGTTCGCGGTTACCGATTTCGAGTTTGTCGTTATCGCCACCCGTAGGCATACCGTTGGCATCGAGGATTACGCTACCTATGGCGTTGGGGTTCACCGTCTGGTTGTTGTAGTCGTCTTCGACACGATTCCAAGCGCTACCGCTGATAGCCATAAAGTTGCCGCCGTTGAACGAAGCTGCGCGAGCGTTACCCACTTGCACGTCGGTGACGTAAAGGATGTCGACACCGCTGATGAGGTTCTTGACGGTACCGCGGTTGCCGCTGAGGTTCAAGCTTGTTTCCCAAGTGAAGTCCTTAGTCTGAACGGGAATACCACCGATAGTAAGTTCCATACCCTTGTTGTAGATATCGCCGGCGTTGACCTTGCGCAGGATGTAACCGATGTAGTTGGACAGACGCGGCTCAAGGATTTGGTTATACGAGTTGTTGGTGTAGAAAGCGTAGTCGAAGCGCAGACGATTGTTGAAGAAGCGCATTTCGAGACCGATTTCGGTCGACTTTGTAATCTCCGGCATCAAGAAGGGGTTACCGGTAGTCCACGAGTTACCCACACCAATCTTGCCACCGTTGAAAGTACCCACGGGCCAGAGGTAAGTGTTGGTCACATAGGGGCTTGTATCCTTACCCACCTTAGCCCAGCTTGCGCGCACCTTACCGAAGGTGAGCCAGTCGGGACGGCTGTCGCCCATGAGTTCGGTGAAGACGATAGCACCGCTTACGCTGGGATAGAAGTAGCTGCGGTTGTCCTTAGGCAGAGTCGAAGCCCAGTCGTTACGACCGGTAACGGTAACGAAGATAGCGTTACGCCAGTCGGCACGGAACTCACCGTAGACACCTACGAGGCGACGGCGGTTCTTGATGTTCTTGAAGTTGCGCTGGCTATCGATGGCGTTGTCGAACGAATAGAAGTCGGGGATCTGCATATTCCAAGCCATGCGGTAGTTGCTCTCGCCCTTGTTGTAGTCGGTAGCGGTACCGAGCAAGAGGTTGAGGTTAAAGTCGCCGAATTGCTTGTTCATGTTCGACATCAAGTTGGTAGACAGGTAACGATAGCGATAAGAGTTCTCGCTGTACATACCGTTGACCCAATCGCGCTTGCTTGTACCGCCGGCGGCGATAAGGTTGCTATTCTCGGTAATATACGAGTCAACACCCATGCGGAAACTTACCCACCACCAGTCGAGGATGTCGGCCTTGACGCTGAAGTTGGCGGTGATACGCTCGGTGTTATCTTTCATCTTGTTCTTGTTGAGGGTCCAGTAGGGGTTGGTACGCTCATCCCACGAGTCGAGACGGTCGCCGAACATACGATAGCGTGTACCGTCCTCGTTGAGGTAATGAGTCATATCGTCGAAAGCGTTCCAGCGGAATACACCGGTCATGGTACCTTGACCCGAGTCGCCGTAGAGAGCGGCACTGGTGAGGGTCTTGTTGGTGCGAGCCTGGCTGTAAGCGACATTGGCGCCGAAGGTGAACATCTTAAATTTCTGCTCACCGTTGAAGCGGAAAGTAGCCTTTTTAAAGCCGGTAGTGGGAATGATACCATCTTGGGTGTAGTAAGAACCCGAGAGGAAGAACTTGCTTGTCTTGGTACCACCACTTACACTAAGGTTGGTATCCCATACGCCACCATTCTGGAAGAAGTTCTTGATGTTGTCGTAGGTGGGTTCACCATCCTCGGCGCGAGCGCCCCACGAGTTGTAAGAGAAGTCGTCGTAACTTACCTTATATTCTCCGGCGGCAGTAGTCTCGTCGACGAGATAACCGTGCTTGTAAGTCTTCTGTACTTCGGGCAAGTGACGCACCCAAGTGGTCATGTACTTGGTGCTGAAGTTGACCTCGACGTGACCTTCCTTACCACTCTTGGTGGTGATGAGGACGACACCGTTGGCAGCCTTAGAGCCGTAAAGCGCCGAAGCCGCCGGACCCTTCAGGACACTCATGCTCTCGATGTCCTCGGGGTTGATATCCATCACACGGTTGGAGTTGGTAGTAGCGGTAGCGAGCATACCGTCGAAAGCGGAGTTACCGACCACCGAAGTCGAGTTGTCGTAGATGACACCATCGACGACGAAGAGCGGCTGATTGTCGCGTTCGAGCGAAGTACCGCCACGCAAAATGATTTGTGCACCCGAACCCGCGGCACCACTCGACTGAGTGACGTTCACACCCGCGATTTTACCTGCTAGCGAGTTGATGGGGTTGGTGCTCTTGTTCTTCATAAGTTCGTCAGCCTTTAGGTCGTCGACGGCATAGCCGAGGGCTTTACGGTCGCGCTTGACGCCCATAGCGGTAACGACAACGTCGTCGAGCAGTTGGGTGTCGTCGGCAAGGGTGATGTCTTGACTTGCTCCGGCTACCTTAACCTCGAAAGGCTTAGAGCCGACGTAAGTAACGACAAGCGTGCTGCCCGGATCGGCAACGATAGAGTACTTACCGTCGATATCGGTAGCAGTGCCTCGGTTAGTACCTTTAACCTTGACAGTAGCGCCGATGAGCGGCTCACCGGTAGCGTCACGAACGACACCGGTCACTTTGTTTGTCTGCGCTTGGGCGGTGAAACCCGTATTGGCATTGCTGCCGGAGAAGCCGACAGGAGCGCCAAAGGCGAGCGCGAGAGCAAACATCAATGAAAGTTGCTTTTTCATACGCACATGTTTTAATAGAATAATTGTAAACAGTTTTTTATTAAAATTTGTTTATTTATTCATTGTTTAAGCGTGGCGGCTTAATTGGGAAATGCCGTTAAAGCCGATTATGCCACGTTATATGGTGCAAAATTGCGAACAAAAATTCATTCAAGCAAGAAAATTTAACTTTTTTGCAACGCGATGTTAATTTTAACATTTTATGTTAATTTTCTTACTAATATTTGTGGTCGGTAGCGTCGAGTTCGCCGGTAGTGAGCTTGACGTGGTCCATCTTGTGCCAAACCCACGCGATATATGCCAGGACGAAAGGCACAAGGATAGAGACAACACTCATGACGGTGAGCGTAAACACGCTCGAGGAGCTGTTGCGCAGGTTGAGCGAGCTGGCCGCGTCGGATAACGAGGGATAGTAGGCTGTTCCGTTGTAGCCGAGCACCCAGAAGAGGGTCATCACCACGACTATGGAACCGCTACCGGCGAGCCAGATGCCTCCGGTGAATCGCTTGTCGAGCAACGACTTGCCAATGCCCGCGAGCACCGCCACCACGCCCAGCAGGAAGAGCGCGAGCGCCCACCACATATCAAGGAAGTTGTGGAGATATTTATAGTCGACCATGGCGAGGTTTTCGCCGTTGTCGTCCACCGCCATGCCTGGCGAAGTGAGAATTACGGCGCACGTTGCGAGGAACAGTACAACGAATATTGCCGAGTTGATGAGCAGATGCTTGTGTTGGCAACGATTGACTTCTTCGTCGTCGATATTGTTGATGAAATATAGCGACGCGAGCGTACGCGCCAGGAAGAACACCATCAGGCCGAAGAGCAGGCAGCGCCAGTCGGCTATAGCCTCGAGGCCGTGCAGGGGGTTGGTCCACTGTGAGATGGTGGCGTTGCCTCCGGCGTTGAGGATGTTGGCCTTGGTGACGGTAAACTCGGCTCCGAAGAACATCGATGCCACCGCTACGCCAAGCAGAACGGGACCGACGACCCCGTTGATGAGCAGCAGAGTGTCGTAGAACGCCGTTCCGTAGACGTTTCCGGCTTTCGACCTATATTCGTAAGCAACCGCCTGAATCACAAATGAGAAGAGGATGGACATCCATAGCCAGTAGGCGCCTCCGAAGCTGGTGCTGTAGAACAGCGGGAAGGAGGCGAAGAAAGCTCCGCCAAATGTGACAAGAGTCGTGAACGTTAGTTCCCATTTTCGCCCCATCGAATTGATGAGCAGTGGGCGTTTGGCCTTGTCGGTGGTAATGAGCATCGATTGCCCCCCTTGCACCATGAGCATGAACACGAGCAGCGCTCCAAGCACCGACATTATCAGCCACCAGTAGTTTTGTAATATATAATGTGTCATATTCGTTTATCGTTTCTTATTTTACGTTATTCGAATGAACGATGGTCATTTCTAATTACTCATTGCTAAATGGTTAGTCGTGGTCTTTTTCGAGGTCGAGTTTCGACTTCTTGGCGATTTGCCGGCAGATGATGCTGATGTCGGCGATAAGAAGCGCGGTGAACACCACGGCGAAAATCCAGAAGGTGGTCTGCACGTATCCCACACTCAGGTCGCTGATAGCCACCTTGTTGGGCATAAGGTCCTGAATGGTCCACGGCTGGCGTCCCACCTCGGCCACAATCCATCCGCTCATCGAGCAGAGGTAGGTGATGGGCACGGTGAGGATCGCGAGGTAGTAGCCCCATTTCTCGAGTTTACGCAGTCGCTTGAACCATTGCGGCTTATATAGCATTGCGAGCACAACGAAGAGGAATACGAGCAGATAGCCACCGGCAGCCACCATAAAGTGGAAGGAGTAGAATGTGAGCGGCACGTTGGGGACGGCCTCTTCAGGTCGTTCGAGGTAGCCGTAACCCAGGTGGTTGAAGTTGTCGTCGATGATTTTACGCAGTTCGGCCTGTCGTGCCGTGTTCTCGCTTTGCAGAGCCTCGCCGTACTGTGCGAGCGCCTCTTTCGCCAGCTTTCCGCGCTCGATACGTTCGGCGTATGAGATAGTGCTGACGGTGTCGCCGGCTTCATTGATTGAGCGGCCGGCAATCAGGTCGTTGATGCCCGGCACGAATGAGTGCGGGTCGTTGGCGGCGAGTACCGATAGGCCGTAAGGAATTGAGAAGTCGAAGAGGTAGGGGTTCTCGTCGTTGTCGACGGTTTTCTCGGGGTTGAGCACTCCGAAGGCTACTATAGCCTGATCGCGGCCGCCATCGTAAAGGCCCTCCATTGCGGCGAGTTTCATGGGCTGATGCTCGGCCACTGTCACAGCCGAGCTGTGTCCGGTCACCATAGTGAGCACGATGCCCGCTATCCCCACCCAAGTGGCGATTTTGAGCGAGCGCAGGCAGTGGTCGCGGTTGCGTCCGCGCAGCAGCATCCAAGCGCTCACCCCTATTACAAACGCGCTACCAAGTACCCACGCGCTCAGCACGGTGTGAAAGAACTTGTTGATTGCCATAGGCGAGAGAGCCACGTCGAGAAACGACGTCATCTCGTTGCGCATAGTCTCGGGGTTGAACGTGACGCCTGTGGGATACTGCATCCAGGCGTTGGCCACAAGGATCCATAAAGCAGAGAGGCTGGCGCCTATGGCAGTGAGCCAAGTGGCGGCCAAATGAAATCGCGGCGAAACTTTCTTCCATCCGAAGAACATCACCGCGATAAAGGTAGATTCCATGAAGAAGGCGAGAATACCCTCGATAGCGAGCGGCGCTCCGAAGATGTCGCCCACAAACCAGCTGTAGTTACTCCAGTTGGTGCCGAACTCAAACTCGAGTATTATGCCAGTTGCCACACCTATAGCGAAGTTGACGCCGAAGAGGGTCATCCATAATTTGGTGGTGGCGAGCCATTTCTCGTCGCGTGTTCGGTAGTACATTGTCTCCATGATAGCGATAATCACGCCCAATCCGAGCGTGAGCGGTACGAATAGCCAGTGGTAGCACGCGGTGAGGGCGAATTGCGCTCTCGACCAGTCCACTACGTTTAATAGTAATTGTGTCATCGTCGTATAGTTTATTCGTTTCTCGTTTCTCGTTACTTGTTATTCGTCAGTTGGTGGCGGACATATTGCGCTTTACCTTCGTCGCTGGATGCCTGCGATGCGAGGAAGTTGGGGAAGAACAGCATTTTAATCACGACAAAGAAGATGAAGAGCTTGATGAAAATTATGGCCCAAAGCGTCTTACCTACGGTCATCGCTTTGAAACCTTCAATATAGAAATTCCACACCCTGCGAAAAAGCGAGCCGCGCGTAGCCGTTTCGGTCATATTTTGTATAGCTGTTTCGTTATGCATACGAAGGTTTTTTAACAATTAACACGACAAATTTAGATATTTTTACTGTAATCACAAAAAAAATTCCAAGAAAAATGCAAAAAAAGTGCGATTTTTCAAAAAGTTCACCACATTATATATAAATTTCTTAAAAAATTAGTATTTTTGCGGGCTAATTCAACGCAAAACGTTGCTTAGAGCAATCGACGCACATTGAGTCACATCATTGACAAAGCGCAAATCGACAGACAAATAAGCAAACTACCGTATTGAATAAATCGCAAAGCAAATTAATTAAAAAACTACTGATAAAACAATGCAAGAAGTTATTCAGGAATCGAAGACAACGACAACTACACCGAGCAAGAAATCGCGTATGAACGGCCTGCCGATTAAGGCGTTCTTCAACGCGTGCGCCCGTAACTGGTACTGGTTTGTGATTTCGGCGATAGTGTGCGGCAGCATCGCCTACCTCTACAGCAAGTCGCAGACACAAGTGTATCAGGCCGGCGCGCTCATTGTGATCAACAACAAGGACAGCAAGACGGCCGGCACCACGTCGCAGGTGTTCAGCGACTTGAACCTTGCCCAGGGCAACGGCATAGTGTGCAACGAACTGTACAAGTTGCGTTCGACGGCGATAATGGAGAACGTGGTGGAACACCTTGGGCTGAACATCCAGTATTACGGCCACGTGTATCTGCGCGACGTCAACATCTACAAGAAGTCGCCGGTGCAAATCACTCCGTTGAAGAGCGAACCCGGCTCGTTCACGATGACGATTGTGCCAAAGAGCAACACCCAGTTTGAATTTGAGGTCGACGGCGACGGCAAGTGGAAGAAGGCGAACTTCGGCAGCAAGGTGAACACGCGTCACGGCCCGGTGGCGGTGACCAAGACCAAGCTATTCACGCCGCAGTTTAAGGACTACACGGTGAAGGTGCGCGTGTCGAGCGTCGCCGCCACAGCGCGCGGCTTCGTGTCGCGGCTGAGCGCCGAGCAGGCCGACAAGTATAGCGACATCGTGAGAATGACCTTCACGGCCGACAACTACGACCTGTGTCTCGACATCCTCAACGCCCTGATTGTGGCCTACAACGAGGACGCCATCAACGATAAGAACACCGTGGCCCGCTCCACCGAGCAGTTCATCCAGAAGCGTATCGAGGAGATCTCGAACGACCTGAGCGACGTCGACAGCCGCATAGCGAGCCTCAAGAGCGCCAGCGCGAGCGCCACAATGTATGCCGACGCGTCGTCGGGCGTACGCTATCAGGAGAACGTGAGCGACGTCAACATGCAAGTGTCGCTGGCAAGCTACATCCGCGACTACCTGATGCGCATGCAGGGCAACGAACTCATCCCCAGCAACACCGGCATCAGCAACACCGGCATCGAGGCTCAAATCTCGCAGTACAACGAGGTGATGCTCAAGTACCAGAAGATTGCCGCCACCGCCACGGGCGAGAGCCCCGTGATTGCCGACCTCACCCGGCAGCTCAACGCGATGAAGGAGAACATAATGCGCACGCTCAACAACTACATCAACTCGCTCTCGATCAAGCAGAACCAGGCGCGCTCGCAAGAGCACCTCGCCACGGGCAGCATCACGTCGCTTCCGAGCCACGAGAAAGCCATCAACGAGGTGACACGCAGCCAAAGCGTGAAAGAGCAGCTCTATCTCTACCTGCTCAACAAGCGTGAGGAGAACGCCTTGCAGCTGGCCATCACCGAGCCCAACGCCAAGGTGATTGAGCACGCCGGCGGCAACAGCGGCCCTATTTCCCCGATACCGTCACGCATCATCATGATGGGATTACTGATAGGTTTGCTCATTCCCGCACTCATCCTTTACGCCATCTACTGGATCCTGTCGCTTGACACCAAGATTCATACCCGCCGCGACGTGGAGTCGTGCTGCGATGTGCCCATCGTGGGCGAGTTGCCCGCTAAGAAGGAGAGCCAGAAAGAGCTTGAGGTGATTGTGAGCCCCGACGGCCGCGACCGTGTGACGGAGGCGTTCCGCATCATCCGCTCCAACGTCGACTTCGTAGTGGGCAACACCAAGCAGGACAACAAAGGATGCGTGGTGCAGTTCACATCGACCATGGCAGGCGAGGGCAAAAGCTTCATCGCGCTCAATCTGGCGCTCACCTATGCCCACGTCGACAAGCGCGTGGTGGTGGTCGACCTCGACCTGCGCAAGGGCCGCTTCTCGGAGTACGCCGGCATCGAGGCCACTCACGGAGCGGGCGTAAGCGCGTATCTGTCGAAGAAAATCGACGACATCAACGATGTGATTGTGAAAGGCAAGATCGTCTAGAACCTCGACTTCGTGCCCTTAGGCGCCATCCCGCCCAACCCCACGGGCCTGCTGATGAGCAACCGCCTCGACGAGATGCTTCGCACGCTGGCACAGGAGTACGACTACGTCTTCCTCGACACCGTGCCCTTCGGACTTATCGCCGACGCCGCGCTCATCAACCGCCACGTCGACCTTACGGTGTACGTAATACGCGACGGCAAGGTCGACAAGCGCATACTCGAGGATCTCGAGAAGATGAATGCTGAGGATAAGATCCACAACCTGACGTTCCTTGTCAACGACATCAAGCTCGACAAGAAGAACTACGGCTTCGGCTCGTATGGATACGGTTACGGCTACGACTTCGACTACAACTACTACAGCTACGACCGCAGCGAAGAGGAAGAAAAGCCTCGCCGCTGGTGGGAATTCTGGAAAAAGTAACTTGATTAGAAACATCGAGCTATATGGCCTTAGCAAGTGACACATCAATGTTCGTGGCATTCTGCATTGAGCAGTACAAGCACGCCAAGAGTCTCAGCGGCGACCAAGCCGCCGAAGAGCTCAAGCGATACGGCGTGCTTGACTACCTGAGCGAACACTACGAGGTGCTACACACTCAGAGTCACCATTGGCTGTTGGAAGAAATTGACGAGTTCATCGCAAAACGCAAACCTTTGCCTCAACAATGATACTATATCACGGAAGTGCCGAAATAGTGAAACAGCCGCGAATAATCCGAGCACTTAGGACACTTGACTATGGTCAGGGATTCTACACCACCAGCTCATTGGAACAGGCACAAAGGTGGGCATTGCGAAAGACGAAAGACGCTCAACGGCTAACTGCTTATGTAAACACGTATGAATACGACGAAGTAAAAGCCAAGAGCATGAACATCCGCACGTTTGTCGGCCCAACCGAGGAATGGTTAGAGTTTATTATCGCCAATCGCACGAAGGGCGATTTCACACATGACTATGATATAGTGGTGGGGCCTGTAGCCAACGATAAGACATTCGCATCGTTTGCTCTGTTTGAGAGTGGTGTGTATGACGCACATGATTTAATTCGCGCACTTAAGACTTACGTGCTGGTTGACCAGTATCTGTTTCACACTGAGAGGGCATTAAGCGCAATAACTTTTAAAGATGTAATGGAGGTGACGGCATGAATTTGGAAGTGACTCAAGATAATTTGTATCTGTTTTTGGCTGGGAAGACCGCATGGATGGTCGACCGCCTGCGGGAAGCCACCGGCATAAGCTTGAGCGAAGCTTTCTCGAGGATTTACAGTTCCGCCACTTATAAAAAGCTTGAGCGCGAAGACAGTAAATACTGGCATTTGGGTCCTGTAGCGCTGTATGAGATATTTTGTGAGGAAAACGAAAAGAAAGAGAAACCATAGATGAGGATTGCGATAGTAGGAACAGGATATGTGGGTCTGGTGACGGGCACATGCTTTGCCGAGACAGGCGTCGAGGTGGTATGTGTGGATGTAGATGAGGCGAAAATCGCCGGCTTGAAGCGAGGCGAACTACCCATCTATGAGCCGGGTCTCAAAGAGATGGTGGAGCGCAACGTGCGTCTCGGCCGCCTCGAGTTCACCACGTCGCTTCCCGATGTGCTCGACAGCGTGGAGATTGTGTTCAGCGCCGTAGGTACTCCCGCCGACGAGGACGGCAGTGCCGACCTGCGCTACGTGCTTGACGTGGCCCGCACCATTGGCCGCGAGATGAGGCGCTACGTGCTGGTAGTGACCAAGAGCACGGTGCCCGTGGGCACGGCGACACTCGTTCGCGACGCCATCAGCGCAGAGCTTGCCAAGCGTGGCGAGGCGATAGAATTCGACGTCGCGAGCAATCCCGAATTTCTGAAGGAAGGCGCCGCGCTCAAGGATTTCATGAGCCCCGACCGTGTGGTGGTAGGTACCGACTCGGCTCGCGCTCGGCGGCTGATGGAGCGGCTGTACAAGCCGTTTATGCTCAACAGCTATCGCGTGATGTTTATGGACATCGCGAGCGCCGAGATGACGAAATACGCCGCCAATGCCATGCTCGCCACGCGCATCAGCTTCATGAACGACATCGCTCGGCTGTGCGAGCGCGTTGGAGCCGATGTAGCGCAAGTGCGGGCCGGCATCGCGAGCGACAACCGCATAGGCGGCAAATTCCTCTATCCCGGCTGCGGCTATGGCGGCTCGTGCTTCCCCAAGGACGTGAAAGCGCTGATCGCCACCGGCCGCGAGCACGGCTGCCCGATGCGCGTGGTGCAGGCCGTGGAGCAGGTGAATGACGAGCAGAAGCATGTGCTGATGGAGAAGCTCGTGGAGCACTTCGGCAGCAAAGACGCCTTGCGCGGCAAGCGCGTGGCGGTGTGGGGGCTGTCGTTCAAGCCCGAGACCGACGACATGCGCGAGGCCCCGTCGCTGGTGCTGATCGACGAACTGCTGGAGGCCGGGGCGAGCGTGTGCGCTTTCGACCCCATCGCCATCAAAGAGGCTCGTCGCCGCCTGGGCGAGAGAATCTCGTACGGTAGCGACCTCTATGCCGCCACTGTCGACGCCGACGCTCTGGTGGTGGTGACCGAGTGGAAAGAGTTCCGTATGCCGTCGTGGCAGGTGGTGGCTCGCTCGATGCGCGGCACTGCCGTGGTGGACGGCCGCAACATCTACGACGCGTCCGACCTGAACGAGGCCCGGCTCGACTATTACAGCATAGGCCGCAGAGTTAAACGTTTTAACCGATAGACGAGAGCTATGACACTGACGACGCGAAAAGAATGGTTCCGACACAACAAGGGCGAGGTAGCAATCTACGCTCTGATTTGGGTGATTGTGTACACAGCTCCGCTGGTGAGCGAGCTTATTCACGAGCACATCTATGAGGAGACCACGTTCAACTGGAGCCACGTGTTCTCGGCGTGGAAGCCGATCACCAACTTCCTCATTGCCTTCGTGATCCACGACCTGTTTATCGCCCCGATTCTGATTAGCCGACACCGTACCGGACTTTATGTAGCCATAGTGACGGTGTTCATACTCTCGTTGGTGTACGTGTCGTCGCTATATCGTCCCGAGCGACCTCCCATGCCTGCTCCCGCGGCGGCAGGCACCACGATGCCACCGCCACCGAAGGGCCACGGTACGCCGCCGGAGTTCTTCGGGCGTCACGACATTGTCTACTTCATGCTGCTTGTGCTCGGCGCGGGCATGAACTTAGGCACCAAGAACTACTTCGCGTGGCGCGACGAGCGCAAACGCCTCGAGGCCATCGAGCAAAAAATCCTTAAGCAGCAACTCGACTACCTGCGCTATCAGGTGAACCCCCACTTCCTGATGAACACGCTGAACAACATCCACGCGCTGGTCGACATCGACAGCGACAAGGCCAAGCGCAGCATAGTGATGCTCTCGCGCATGATGCGCTACCTGCTCTACGAGGGCGCGCAACCCACCACCACACTGCAGCAGGCCATCGACTTCACCAAATACTACGTGGCACTGATGCGAATGCGCTACGACGATAACGTGCACATCGAACTCGACCTGCCCGAACAGGCTCCCGTGCGACACTTCGCCCCGTTGCTGTTCGCCAACTATATCGAGAACGCGTTCAAGCACGGCGTGAGCTACAATCAGCCGAGCTTCATCAAGATATCGATACGCTACGACGCGCCGAGCGAGCGTGTGATTTTCTACTGCGTGAACTCGGTGCTGCCCTCTGACGAAGACCGACACGGCGGCGTGGGACTGGAGAACACTCGTCAGCGCCTCGACTTGCTGTACGGCGACCGTTACGACTTCGAGATCAGCGAGCACGACAACCTCTACGAGGTGACGCTCGCCGTGCCAACCACTGCCGAGCGACCCACCGAGGCGCATACCGACGAGAATGAATAACTGACAATAACATTTCGCAACCAACACCTTATTATATTATGATTAAATGTATAGCAATTGACGATGAACCGCTGGCACTGAAACAGCTGTCGGCGTATATCGAGAAATCGGAGGGACTGGAACTGGTGAAATCGTGCACCAACGTACTTGAAGGAATGTCGCTCATCGTGGGCGGTGCCATCGACGCGATGTTTATCGACATCAATATGCCCGACCTCAACGGGCTGGAGTTTGTACGCTCCCTGTCGTCGCCTCCCATAGTAGTGTTCACCACGGCCTATAGCGAGTATGCCATCGAGGGATTCAAGGTGGATGCCACCGACTATCTGCTGAAGCCTTTCGGGCAAGACGAGTTTGAACGCGCCGCCGACCGTGTGCGCAAGCGCTACCAGGCGGCCAACACGGTGTCGCTCTCGACTGTCGACAGCGACGACTCGCTGTTTCTCAAAACCGACTACAAGATTGTGCGCATCTCAATCGCCGACATCCGCTACGTGGAGGCCATGAGCGAGTACCTGCGCATCCACTTCAGCAACGGCGCGCGACCGGTGGTGGTGCTGCTGAGCATGAAGAAGATGGAGGAATGTCTGGCTCCGCACAAGTTTATGCGCGTCCACCGAAGCCATATCATCAACCTGCGCGACATCAAGGAGGTGTACAAGAGCCGCATTCTGCTCGAGGGCGACAAGGACATCCCCATCGGCGACAGCTATCGCGAGCAGTTTAACGCCTACTTGAACTCGAAGTTTATCTCAAAATAAGAATATCAAACCACAAATCATTATCTATAAAGCGATTATGAAGAAGTTTTCAATTAACATCGCCTCGCTCGAGGCGCTTCCCGCCGCCGCCAAGCAATTCATCGGCGAGATGGACGACGCCACAGTGTTCGCCTTCACGGGTGAGATGGGAGCCGGTAAAACCACGTTTATAGGGGAGCTATGCCGCCAACTGGGCGTGAGCTCCGAGGAGACCAACTCTCCGTCGTTCGCCATCATCAACGAGTATCGGAGCGAGACCACCGCCGAGCTGATCTACCACTTCGACTGCTATCGTCTGGAAAATGAGCAGGAGGCAATCGACATAGGCGCTGAGGACTACTTCGACAGCGGCGCCTTGTGCCTGATCGAGTGGCCCGAGAAGATTGAGAACCTGCTGCCCGACGACACCGTGGTGGTGAACGTAAAGGTAAACGACGACGGCAGCCGAACGCTGACTGTAACCCCCGGTATCGAGAGCTAAAGAGATGAAGATTATCACACTCGACGAGGTGGCGTCGACCAACACCTACGTCAAGCAGCACATTGCCGAGCTCGAAGACGACAGTGTGGTGCTGACCCATTGCCAAACAGCCGGCCGCGGCCAGCGCGGCAACAGCTGGGAGGCCGAGCCCGGCAAAAACCTTACGTTCTCGCTGCTGCTTCGCCGCCCTGCGGTGAAGGTTCAGGAGCAGTTCCGGCTGAGCGAGGCCGTGGCGCTTGCCACTGTGGAGACGCTCGACGCGTTCGCGACGGGCTTCAGCATCAAGTGGCCCAACGACATCTACCACAACGATGATAAGATTGCCGGCGTGCTCATCGAGCAGTCGCTCGACGGCAACGCCATCGACTACAGCATAGTGGGCATCGGGCTGAACGTGAACCAGCGACGCTTTGTGAGCGACGCCCCCAATCCGGTGTCGCTATGGCAAATCACGGGCGAGGAGACGGCGCTCGAGCCGTTGCTCGAGCGGCTGTGCGCCCGAATCATAGAGCGCTGCGCCCGGTTGAGCGACAACGAGTTGCACCCGGCCTACCTCAAGCGGCTGTGGCGAAACGACGGTGCCCCTCACCCCTACGCGTTGCCTGACGGCACCGCGGTGAGCGCCCGCATAGTGGACGTGGAGCCCGACGGCCATCTGCTACTGGCTCACGCCGGCTCGTCCACTCCCTGCCGCTACGCGTTCAAAGAGATTGCCGCCCTGCTATAACCTATATTCGCGGGTGTAAAAGAAATGATTTTTCTTTATTTTATGATATGTTGAGAGGAGAAAAAATCGCTTTTCGGCGATTTTTTTGTTTTTGGGGAGTTAGTTTGCCGGCTCGGAGCGGCGCAGGTCGTTGGCGAAGGAGTCGATGCGTTGGAGTTCGTCGGCGATATGAATCCGCTGCGGGCAGTGTCCTTCGCATTGACGGCAACCCGAGCAGTGGTTGGCCTGGCGCAGACGCTCCACGCTACGGTCATATCCCACCAGGAACGCACGCCGGGCGCGCTTATAGTCGGTGTCGGCGGAGTCTTTAATCAGATTTCCCTCGTTGATACACTTGTTGTAGTGGACAAAAATCGCGGGAATGTTGATGCCGAAGGGGCAGTGGGGTGTGCAGTATTTGCAGTCGTTGCAGGGTATTGTCTGCAACGCCACCAGTTTTGGCGCGATGTTGTCGACCAGGAAGCTGTCCTCGTCGCTTGTGAGCGGCACGAGCGGCGAATAGGCCAAGATGTTATCCTTGAGGTGCTCCATAAACGTCATTCCGCTGAGCACGGTGAGCACGCCGGTCGGGGTGCCGGCATAGCGGAAGGCCCACGAAGCCACGCTCTTGCCGGGCGCGCGGCGCTTCATCTGCTCTACAATGGCATCGGGCACATTGCTCAGCCGTCCGCCCAGCAGCGGCTCCATTATCACCGCGGGAATGCCTCGCTTGAGCAGTTCGGCGTAGAGGTACTCGGCATTGGTGTTGCGCGGGTTAATCTCCTTGGCGTGCTGCCAGTCGAGGTAGTTGAGCTCGATTTGCACAAAGTCCCAGTGGTAGTCGCCGGCGTCGTGCCACTCGAGCAGAGTGTCGAACACGGTGATGTCGCCGTGATAAGAGAAGCCGAGGTTGCGTATTTTGCCCGCTTTCTTTTGCTCCACGAGCCAGTCGAGCAGGCCGTTGTCCATATATCGCGCGTTGAACTCCTCCACACCGTCCTTGCCCATGCCCACACCGTGCAGCAGCATATAGTCCACATAGTCGACGCGCAAAGCTTTGAGCGAGTTGAAGAACATCTCCTTGCCTTTCTCGAACGGCCACGTGTCGGGCGAGAAGTTGGATAGTTTGGTGGCGATATAATATTTGTCGCGCGGGTGGCGGCTCAGAGCGATGCCGGTGGCGGTCTCGCTGCGTCCCTGGCAATAGGCTGGCGACGTGTCGAAATAGTTCACTCCGTGGGCTATGGCGTAGTCCACCTCTTGGTTGATGAGTTCCTGATCGAGTTCTGCGTCGGGGTCTTCGCGAGCCGAGTAGTCGCCGTCGGTAGGCAGTCGCATCATGCCGTAACCCAGGAGCGACACATGGTCGCCCGTGTTTGGATTGTCGCGATAGGTCATTTTGTCGGTTGGGACAGTGGTTTCGGTGGTCGGTTGCTCGGCGGGACGGCAAGCCGCGAGCACGCCACCGGCGGCGGCGCCGGCAAGGCCTGCCACCTTGAAGAAGTCGCGCCTTGATAGACGCCGCGCCTCGTCGTTATGTCTGTCGGTCATCATCAAATCAGTTTGTTGAGTGAGTTTCAGGCCGCAAATTTACAAATAAATTGGCTTATCGTCAAGAAAAGCCCGGGAAAAATCGCTTTCATCCGTCGTTTGGGGGCTGATGGTGTGATACATACAACGTTATCTCGGTTCTCGTTAATCGGACTGTATAAAACTACAACTTGAAGACAACTAAAAACAACTCGTAACAACCATTATATTTTTTTGGTGGGACAGTGGTTGTGGTTGGGACAAATGATTGAATATGCATTGTGGGACAGTTGGGACAGTGGTTTTTGACTGTTTTTGAATTATTATGTGAATTTTTATTTGTTTTTGATGGGTGGGACAGTGGGTGGGACAGTGGTTGTGGTTGGGACAAATGATTGATTTAGTTGACGCAAAGATAGTAAGCGAATTGAGGTAATGCAACGACATTTGCGTTTGTGCCAAGTTCTCTTCACACACGCCTCCCAAGAAATAGATGGCAGGAAATGCTAACAAGCAGAGTATTTTGGGGGCGTGAAGTGGAGTTTTTTTATCTTTGCGTGCAAACAGTAGACACGATTAAGTTGGGAAACGGGAAAAAAATCGAGAAATTTGGTGCTGTTATATAATTTTGTAGTAATTTTGCGGTGCATTTCGCTTAAATATGAACAAAAAATAAGTAGTATTATGAATTATATAGAATGTCCGGAGTGCGGCAATCATCTGCCGCTCGATTCAAAATTTTGTAACCAATGCGGCACGCGCATCGAGGCCACGGTAAGCAATCAGTCGTGTCCGCATTGCGGCAACATGATCCCTCGCGGCAGCACGTTCTGTCCGCAGTGCGGCAAGCAGGTGAACGAGCCTTCGCGCCGTGTAGGTCAGTCACACGTGATTACCGACGAGCAGCCGCAACAGCCGCAACCGCAACCTCAGGCGGCTCCCGCCCGCAGCCAGGCTCAGCGCACCAATGTGATACCGGTACCCGCGGGAGCGCAGAAGCAGCAAGCGCGCAACGACTATGAGGAGGATTTTGAGGACAGTCCGCTCGCCGGCGACAACGCTAAGATGAGCGACAATCCGCATTTCACTCGCAACTTCATCATAGGCGCGGTGATAGTGGCGTTTGTAGGCCTTGTGTTCGTGCAGAAGTGCTTCTTCAGTAAGCCATCGCGCGACCGTGGCGCGGTGAACGACAGCACAGCGGCCCTGGTAGACGCCAACAGCCAAAGTGCCGATTTGTTCCAAAAGGCGCTCGACGAGAACAACCTGCTCGGCGACCGCTCGGTGGTGGCCTACGCGATGCGCTTCTCGGGCACCAACACCGGCACCAACGACAAGATAGTGGGTATCTCCTACCTGAGCAACGACACCCACCCGTTCTACAAGATATATGAGATGACGCCCAACGGCGACGCGTGGAACATCGAGCTGACCGAGACTCGCTACCTTGACGGCCGCAGCATCACGTTTGACCGCTCGCGACTGAAGGCCAACGAGGACGCGTTGCCGATGATAGCCGAGATAGGCGGCAAGCGATACCTGTTCTTCGCCTACCTAAGCACGCCCACCAACACCAGCAGCCAGGGCCGAGTGGTGCTCAACCTCTACGACATCGAGCAGCACAAGGTGACACAGACGCTCAGCTACGAGGGCGCGTTCACCAACCGCGACGGCGAGCAGGTGATAGTGTCGGATCCGCTGAGCAACGGCAGCGCGGCCCAAAACTATATGGAGGACCAGGCGCGCACCATTATCGGCCTGATCCATGTGAAGACACAAGAAGAGCTTGACGAGGAGAAGAAAGCCGAGGAGGAGAAAGAGAAGGAAGAAGAGGAGAAACCCGCCGACGCCAACGAGGAATGGAAAGAGGACAACGCGGGAAAGATAAGCGAGGCTATGGACGGCAATGTGGTGCAATTTGAACAGAACGAGCACGACAAGGACAAGCCGATGTTCAAGAAGGACGACATCGCCAAGAAAATCGCGGGCGGCAACTACACCATCTTCCTGACCAAGGACGGCAAGGTGTTCTCGTTCAACAAGAGCAACAACAAGAACACACTGCTCTACGCCGGCGGCAGCAAGGCGAGCGACATCGGCTGGCACGACAGCAAGAATGGCATCCTTAACATCCGCACGGGCAACGGCCAGCTACGCTACAACGTAACCAACGGCAAAGCGGTTCTCAACAAGGACGCCGCGCCCAAGAAGGAGGAAGAACCGAAAAAGAGCGAATAACCCTAAGGCAAAAGCGGACGTTATAAAAAACAACGTTTTGAGCATACAAGTATACATGTGGATGTGTGTACGAGGCATAACGTTTTTTTAACTACAAATTTAACAAATTAGACGAATTTGACAAATTATTTTTTGCATGAATGTAGGGGCGACGTATGTGGGGTTTTGTTGTTTTATAACGCCGACAAAACGAGAAACAAGAGATGATTGAGGCGAAAGAGATAAATAAGAGGTACGGGAAGCTGCAGGTGCTGCGCGACGTGAGTCTGAGCGTAGAGCGCGGCGAGGTGGTGTCGATCGTAGGCGCGAGCGGCGCGGGCAAGACCACGCTACTCAACATAATAGGCACACTCGACCGCCCCGACAGCGGCTCGGTGCTCTACGGCGGCGAGGACATCACCCGGCTGAGCGAGAAAGCGCTGGCGGCGTTTCGCAACCGTAACATCGGTTTCGTGTTTCAGTTCCACCAACTGCTGCCCGAGTTCACGATGGTTGAGAACGTGGCGCTACCGGCATTGATAGCGGGCGAGAGCAGGTCGCGAGCGATGGCTCGCGCCGCCGAGCTGCTTGAGATGATGCGCCTTGCCGACCGGCTCGACCACAAGCCGTCGCAGCTGAGCGGCGGCGAGCGTCAGCGTGTGGCGGTGGCGAGAGCCCTCATCAACAACCCCCAAGTGGTACTCGCCGACGAGCCCAGCGGCAGCCTCGACACGGCCAACAAACAGGAGCTGCACCGCCAGTTCTTCACCCTGCGCGACCAACTGCAACAGACCTTCATCATCGTCACCCACGACGAGTCGCTCGCCCGCCAGGCCGACCGCACGATACGCATGAGCGACGGCGCCATCGTCACAACACCCTAAACCGACGACATAAATGTTTATAACTCCGACCGAATGATGGAATGCAATAAAATGGGGTTGGGTGCGTTTTAATAATGATATATCACTTTTTGGAGCGAATGAAGAGCCGGAACGGTTACATACCGGCGCTGATGATAGCGATGACGATTGTTATCCTCAGCGCGTGCAGCGCCCGCAAGAACACTGCGGGTTCGCGTTTTTGGCAGGCGTTCACCACTCGCTACAACGTGTACTACCACGGCAAGACGCACTACGACGAGCAGATTAAGGTGCTTGAGAACGACTACGTTGACGACTACTCGCAGCGTTTGTTTATTCACCCGGCGGAGGCATACGCCAATCCCAAGTCGCCGCAGCCGAGCACCAATTTCGACCGCACGATCGAGAAGATGCAGAAGGCCATCTCGCTCCACTCCATCAAGAAGAAACCCAAGCGCAAGGCTGGCAAGGGCAGCGACCCGAAGTATCGCGAATGGCTTAAGCGCGAGGAGTATAACCCGTTTATCCACAACGCGTGGTATCTGCTGGCGAAGTCGCAATACATGAAGGGCGACTTCGAGAGCTCGAGCGCCACGTTCCGCTACATCCAGCGTCATTTCTCGTGGAAGCCTGAGCTCGTGCTCGAGTGCAAGATATGGGAGGCGCTGAGCTATTGCGCGCTGGGCTGGACCACCGAGGCCGACAACATATTGGCCCACGTCCACCTCGACCAGATTGAGGACAAGCGCGTGCTGGCGCTCGCCAACCTGGCGTTTGCCGACTATCACATCAAGGACCACCGCTATCACGACGCCATCCCCTACCTGACGGCGTCGCTCGACGGGGCTAAGGGCGGCCAGAAGGTGCGCCTCAACTTCCTGCTGGGCCAGCTGCTGGAGGACGACGGCCAGTACGACCTCGCCTATCAGGCATATAAGCGCGCCGGCAGCAGTAGCAGCTCGACCTACCGCACAAAATTTAACGCCCGCATCAAGCAGAGCGCGGTGTATCACGGCGACAACATCGAGAAGGAGGTGCGCTCGCTCAAGGCGATGACGCGCTACGACCGCAACCGCGAGTATCAGGATCAGATTTACTACGCCATCGGCAACCTGTACCTGTCGAAGCAGGACACCGTGCACGCCATCGAGAACTACAAGCTGGCGGCGGAGAAGAGTACGCGCAACGGCGTCGACAAGGCCATCAGCCAGCTTACGCTCGGCGGCATCTACTTCGCCCAGCACAAGTACGACCTCGCGCAGCCGTGCTACAGCGAGGCCATACCGCTCATCAACGAGGAATATCCCAACTACAAGATGCTCAAGCATCGCAGCGACGTGCTCGACGAGCTGGTGATTTACTCGCAGAACGTGACGCTGCAAGACTCGCTGTTGCGCCTGTCGGAGATGCCCGAGGAGGAGCAACGTAAGATCATCCAAAAGATTATCGCCGACCTCAAGGAGAAAGAGAAGCAACAAGAGGAGGACGCGCAGCGCGAGGAATATCTGGCGCAGCAGAACGCCCAGGGCAACAACATCAAGAACAACACCAACGCTCCGGCACAGTATAACCTCAACAGCGACGACTCGTGGTACTTCTATAACGACGCCACCAAGAACGCCGGTAAGACAGCGTTCCAGCAGCAATGGGGCAACCGCAAGCTCGAGGACAACTGGCGCCGGCGCAACAAGGCCACATTCGCGCTCACCGACGACGATGGCGACACCGAGAACACTGAAGCGGGCGACAGCACGCTCAACACGGCGGCCGGCGACTCGATCAAGGTGGACAAGCAAGCGCTGGCGCGCGCCGAGGATCCGCACTACGAGGAATACTACTTCAAGCAGATACCCAAGACCGACGAGGAGAAGCAGAACTCTCACAACGTGATACAAGAGGGCCTCTACAACATGGGCATCATCTTGAAGGACAAGCTCGAAGACCTGCCTGCGGCGGAGTACGAGTTTGAGCAACTGCTGTCGCGCTACCCCGACAACACCTATCGCCTCGACACCTACTACAACCTCTACCTGCTGCACAAGCGCTCCGGCAACGAGAGCGCCGCCGAGCGCTACCGGCTGATGGTGGTGACCGAGTTCCTGGAGTCGAAATACGGCATGGCGCTTCAGGACCCCAATTATCTTGAGAACCTGAAGAATATGAGCCGCATGGAGCAGAGCCTCTATGACGACGCTTATCGCGCGTACCTTAATAATAATAACACCGAGGTGCACGCCGCCTACACCAATATGATGAACACCTACCCGCTGTCGAAGATCATGCCCAAGTTTATGTTCCTCGACGCGCTGGCCTACGTGACCGAAGGCAACGGCGAGAAGTTCAAGAGCGTGCTGCGCGAGATGCTCGAGCGCTATCCCGAGACCGACATCACTCCCATGGCCTCGTCGATGGTGAAGCAGATGAACCAGGGCCGGAAGATCAACGGCGGAGGCGGCAAGAACGTTCGCGGCATGATATGGTCGACGCGTCTGTCGAACGACAGCACGTCGATGGCCGACGTGGAGCGGCAGCTCACGCCGTTCAGCGAGGACTTGGACAAGCCGCAACTGTTCATATTGGTGTACAGCACCGACAGCGTGTCGTCGCGTCAGTTGCTCTACGACGTCGCACGCCACAACTTCAGCTCGTTTGTGGTGAAGGACTTCGACCTAGAGCAGATGAACTTCGGCAACTTGGGGCTGCTGATAGTGAAGGGCTTCGCCAACTATCGCGAGGTGACACACTATCGCACGGTGTTTGAGCAAGATGAGCAACTGGTGCTTCCGCCGGCCGTACACCCCGTGATTATCAGCGAAGGTAACTTCAACCTGCTGCTGAGCGAGGGCCGCACCTTCGAGGAATACTTCCGCTATCTCGACGACAAGGAGAACGACAAGATTGAGGGCGAGATACCCGAAAGCGAGGAGGAAGACGAGGAGAAACCGGCACCCGCCGACGCCAAGAGTAAGCGTAATGTGGGCACGAGCGGCCTATATCACGAGAACGTGGGTACCGAGCCGGAGGCCGATGAGCCTGAGAGCGATGAGACTAAGGCCGATGAACCGAAGTCCGACGTTACGCCCGCGCCGAGCGATGTCGCTACCGACAAGCCCGCGGTCACCGAGCCTGCGGGAAAGCCCGAGCCGGATAAGCCCGCAGTCACCGAGCCTGACGTTACCGCGCCCGCGACCACAGTGCCTATAGCTATAGATACTCCCGAGCCCGCGAAGACAGAGACACCGAAGACCGAGCCCGCGAAGACAGAGACACCAAAGACCGAGCCCGCGAAGACTGAGACGAAGAAGGGCGACAAGGACGATAAGGGCACTCGCCGACTGCTTAAGCAGAAGGACGAGGAGACCAAACGTCGCGAGCGTGAGGAGCGTGAGGAGCGAAAACGTATCAAGCGCGAGGAGAAGGCTCGCCAAGATTCGATCAAGCGCGAAGAGAAAGCGCGTCAGGACTCGCTCAAGCGTGCCGAGAAGGCTCGTCAGGATTCAATCAAGCGTGAGGAGAAAGCACGCGAGAAGGCGCTGCGCGATGCCGAGAAGGCGCGTACCGACTCCATCAAGGCTGTCGAGAAGCAAAAGCAGGCCGAACGCAAGGCTGAAGAGCAGGCTAAGAAGGATAAGCAGAAACAGAAGGAGGAGGCCCGCAAGCAGCGGCAGAAGGAGCGTGAGCAACGGCAGAAGGAACGCGAACAGGCGCGCAAGGAGCACCAGAAACAGAAGAAGGAGGAGGCGAAAGCGCGCAAGGAGGCCGCCAAGCAGCGCCAGAAGGAGCGTGAGCAGGCCCGCAAGCAACGCGAAGAGGAACGCAAAGCCGCGCGCAAGAAGTAGCCACGCCCATGCCTACGCCTCGCCTGACGGAGCTTGATGACGCCTGACGTTATAAAAACAACAACTCAAACAACTTAGGAACAACTCTTTTTTAAAAGTGGTTGGGGCGAGAAAGGATGAGCACGACATTGATTGTCAGCCGCGTGCGGCACCCGGTCGACGCATGCGTCGACCCTACAAATAATAGAAGCTCACGTAATTTAAGTATCTGATTCAATTATAACGAGGAACGATGGAGGCTGGAGAGCGACATAGCGAGCTACTGACGCGGGCGCAGTGCCGGGCATTGCGCGGCATCGCCATCGTGATGATAGTGGTGCACAACGTGGCGCGCCACATGCCGGGCAATATCGACGTGAACGAGTATAGCCTCGACATCAACAACACGCGGGCATTCTTCGCAGCCCTCTCCCACCCCGGCTATGAGCTTGTGCAGCAGCTGTTCTCATTCTTGGGGCACTATGGTGTGCCGCTGTTTGTGTTCCTCACGGGCTACGGCCTAGTGAAGAAATACGAGCTTGGCTCCACGGCCGAGGTTAAGCGCTGGCCGTTCATCCGCGAGCACTACTTCAAGTTGCTCACGCTCATCTTCATAGGCATGATGACACTGTTCGCCGTTTCGGCCTTGGGTTACGTCTACAACTTCGCCTCGGGCGGGTTTGAGTTCCGTCCGCGGCATTGGCTTCTTAACACCATGTGGTGGCCCGAGCAGGCGTCGATGATTGTCAACTTTGTGAGCAACAAGATGTCGCGTTTTGCCTATATGGGTCCTTACTGGTATTTCGGGTTCGCGTTCCAGCTCTATGTGCTTTATCGTCTGGTGCTCTACACCCGTCGGCACGGCACTCGTTGGGCGTGGCTGGTGCCGATGGCTGTGGCTGTGCTGAGCCACGCTGCAATGTTGCTGGCGTGGTGGGCCGGCGAGAAGCGGTTTATCAGCTACCTGCGCTACAACGCGCTGATGGGCGCGTTGCCGCTGGCGATGGGAGTGCTTGCGGCGCGGTATGAGCGAGTGCTGCCGCTCCCCGGCGCGTGGTGGCGGGCGGCGGTGGTGGCGGTGTGTGCCGCGGCGGTGCCGCTGATGAACTTCGAGCTTAACTTGTGGCTGCTGTCACCGATAGCGGTGGTGGCGGGCGGCGTTGCGGCGGTGACGTTGTGCGGCCGTCGCGTGACGGCGGCGCTGGCGTGGTTGGGCGATGTGTCGGCGATGATGTTTGTGCTGCATCCTATTGTGCGTCACGTGTTTTACCGCCCCGGCCACCACATCGACGTCTACCTGCTGCTCGGCATCTACCTTGCCGCGACCGTAGCGCTCGCCGCCCTGTATCAGCACGTGTACACCAAATGCCGTCGCTCGCGCTGACTCTTTTTAAGGCGTTGCAACAATGCCGGCTTAAACCTTCGTATTACCGATTAGTCGAATAATCGAAAGAATGATTTCGCGTTAAATATAAGTTGTTTAACTTGTTCTTTTATAACGCAGGCTACAGCGGCGGGCCGAAATTTTTAATTTTTA
>JAFVDY010000103.1 GCA_017478265.1 Muribaculaceae bacterium
ACGTTGATGCCCACCAGTATGTTGACCGTCGAGCTCTTGGCGGCGGTAATCATCGACGGGTTGAGCGTCGAGTCGTTAGGGTTGATGAATTTCACCATGTTCTCGTCCACCTGCGAGGTGAGTGTCGAGATTTCATCTTGAAGCACATAGGTAAGGTTGGAGCCGGCCAGCACATCAACGTTGGCGCGCACATCGAGGTTGTCGCCACGCATCTTCACCGAGCCGTCGAAGTCGACAAAGCCCTTGCCGAACAGTTCGCTGAAGCGCCGTTGCTCGGCGCCTATGAACTGCACATTTCGGCCGTTAAGCCTTAGGTCGGCGGCCATAGTATCGAGGTTGCGGAAGTCGACGTTACCATTGATGGTGATGGGGTTGTCGTTAAGGCCGTACAAGTTGTAGTCGCGCAACGTGATCACGTTGCCACGTACCGGTATAGAATCGGACGCCATTCGCAGCGTACTACCGTAGCGCGGCATCTTCACGAATGCCGAGTCGCCGGCGAGCGAGCCGTTCACTATGGGGTTATCCATAGTTCCGGTTACGGCGAGGTCGCCTGTCATGAAGCCGTCGAGGCGTATCATATTGCCGGGGATGAACGGATTGGCTTTGCGGAGCGGGAAGCGCTTGAGCTTCATGTCGAGGTGGAAGGGGTCGCGCACGGTGCTGTCGTTGAGCGCACCCATTGCGATTGCCACAGTCGAGCCATCGATGTCGACATCGGCTTTTACCTGCGTCGAGGCAGTAACCGGGTCCACCGAGAAGCGGGTGCGCAGCGCCAGGTCGCCCTCGCGTCGGCCGTTGTAGGTGAAGTCGTTGAGTTTCACCTCGCCGTTGCCATCGATGTTTCGGCCGTCAAAGTCGAGGTCGATGTCGGCGTTGAGCGTTCCTGTCATGTCGGTGAGCGTGGGCACCATCCGCGTCCATTCCTCAATCTTAAGGTTGTCGATTTTGAGCTTGATGTCGTCCTTCTCGGGGTTTTGGGGCATAGGAGCGGCTGCGAGCGAGAGTCGGCTCTCGTTGCTTTGCAGATTTAGGTCAGCGAGAATGCGGCGGTTGCGGTAGTCGATGTTGATGTAGTTGGAGTCGTTGATTTTCCACTGCCGGTAGCCGATGATTGGCTCGTGCGGGAAGAGTCGCACGACGATGTCGCTCTTGCGCAGTCGGGCGTTGGCTCCCAGACGGTAGCCCATCTCGCCTTTGATGTTCTTCTGTTCCACGAGGAAGTCGAGAGCCGAGCCCTTTGCTCCGCCGTGGATGTCGACTTGGGCGAATTCGTCCCAAGTGCCCGGCCGGTTGCCCATGTGGACGTCGAACGCGAGATATTTGTTCCATTCGCGGGCGTTGATAGTGAGCGTGTCGATTACGGTCTCACCATAGGCGAGCGAAAGCATCTTGCCCGCGGCGTAGAAGTTACTGTCGTTTCGCATAGAGAGGTCTACGTTTCGGAAATCGATGTCGTATTTCGCCAGATAGCGTTGCACCAATCCGTTGGAACCCATTTTCACTTCCATGTCGAACTTGGGCAGGGCTTGCTGCAGCGAGTCGATGTCGAGCGAGTGGTTTCGATACTGGTGCTTAGCCACGGCGAGCACTTTGTCGAGGCTCTTGCCTATATGGTTAACGCCCACGTTGCTGTTGAAGCGTATGTGTGTGCCTTCGTCGTCGAAGAGAGCGTTGACGTGGTTGTTGTCGGCATCCACCACGAGCGTGAGGGCGTCGCTGTATATTTCTTCGCCGTCGAGGTTCCACTTTACGTCGGTGAGTGCCGCATTGGCGTTATAGATCCCATGCTTGATGTCGAGGTCGGCAGTCATGGCGATGTGAGCGCTACCGCGACATTCGCCGTCATACAGTTTTAGGGCACCCAAGTCGAGGTTGTTGACATAGCCGTCGATGTCGAGCGCGTAACGGTCGTTGCGCAGAGTGCCGTCAAGGTTGAGAGCGAAGTCGGCATCCCCGCCCCGGCTCGCCACGTTGCCGCGCAGGTTGCCGCCGCTCAAGGCGAGGTCGGCTTGCAAGTTTCGGTATGTGCTATGGTTGTAGACGATGCTTGCCAGATCCACTTTGGCGTCGACTCTTGTTGCCGTGGAGCCGAAGTCGAAGCCCTTTCCTCGCGCTTTGATATGGCCTGTAACCTCGCCCACACCCAAAGAAGGCATAAAGGCGCTGACAGGGAACTGCCGCAGCGTGGCGTCGATGTCGTATTCCTCGCTGTTGGCGTTGAATTCGCCCTTGCCAACGAGCGAGCCTCCGGCTGTGGATAACGTGGCGTTGCCTGCCACTGTCGCGGGAGTGAACTTGACGCGTCCTTTAAGCGCAAGAGGCGGGATGTTGATTTGCGAGGCTGTTGAGCGGTCGAGGAAAGAGTTCTTGAGTGAATTGACGTTGCCCAATCGCCCGTCGATGTCGAGGTCTCCGCTCAGGCGTTTGGTGTCGAGCAGGTTGTCGACGGTGCCTGTAACGCGTGCCTGCACCACGTCGGGCAGGTTGACGTTTACGCCGTCGAGGCGCAGGTGCGCGGGTGTACCGTCTACGGCTCCTTTTACGGTCATAGTCCTGTTGAGAGGCACACCCTTGAGGGTGGTCGCCAGTTCGGGGTAGAGTGTGGTCAGCTCGCTGAGTGCCACCTTTGAGTCGGTGGTGAGGCGAAGCGAGCCGGCGGGAGGATTACCGGCGAGGCTCATGTCGGCGCGTGTGTCGATGTTGATGGTGCTTGCCGGTGTGGTGAGCGTGAAGTTGTCAACGGCGATGGCAGTCTCGTTGAGAGCTATGCCACCGCGTGCACCTGTCACGGAGAAGCCGCTCCGCTCGCGCACCGTGAGTTCGCTGAGTCGGAAGTTAGTTTCAACGCCGTTGTGGTATAGTCCGTTGAGGGCTATGTTGATGTCGCTCGCCTCGATGTAGTTCATGTCGAGCCCTGCGGAGGCCGGTTTGGCGTCGCTTACGGCGTAGACGGCATGGCTACCTCGCAGCGCTACACTGTCGACCTTCACCACCCATGGTAGAGTTTCGGGTCGCGGGAACGTATCTACCGGCAGCGGGTGATAGCTGTCGAAGTCGGCCGCCCGCTTAGAGCTGTAGTAGGTGTAACGGCAGTCCACGCTGTCGATGGCGAGCAGGTCGGCGTCGACGGTTTGTTGTCCTGTGTCCACCTTGCCGTTCTCGAGATGTGCTCGAGCCAAGTGTGTTGTCATCCGGTCGATGGTGGGCAGCATCGACATGGTGTAGTCCACGTCGTTGAGCGTCAGCCGATAGGCGTTAACGCGCCATGGCTTCGTCTCTGTTGTATCCTCCGGCTCGTACACCTTCTTCCACGGCATATAGTCGAGGCTGACCTTGCCTCCGGTGAGTTCGCCGTCGGCGATGTTGACGAGGTTCCGGTTGAGGTCGACGGCGGTGCCTTTGAATCGTGCGCGTTCGATTCGCGCGCTCATCACCATGCTGCTGTCCTCGCTGGTGAAGCGGTAGTAGGCGTCGGCGAGTCGTGCCTCGTCGACGTTGACCTGAAGGTCGAGTAGCGGCCGCATGGCGATGGAGGCGGTTAGGTTGCCGGCGCGCAACATGGTGTCGCGTTGCTCGTCGAGCACCACCACGCGTTCGAGACTGACGTCGAGCGGGAACTTGATGAGTACGCGGTCGATTTGGATGTCGAGACCGGTCTCTCGCTTGACGTAGTCGCAGGCGATGTCCTTCGCCTTGTTCTGCACCCACGGGATGTAGAGCGCCAGCGGCAAGAGCACTATCAGCAGCAAGAGCGCTCCGAGCGCCCATGCCGCTATCTTCCAGCCTTTATGTGAGCCATTGTTAGCCAAAATCAGTCGTTTTAACTCGCAAAATTACATATAAAAATTTTAAAATCAGTAATTATTAATGAAAAATTCAATTTATCGCCATCGATATACATCCGGGAGGGGCGAACGAAGGAGGCGCAAGACAACGACAAGAGGCAGCACCCGGGTGCTGCCTCTCGCTATGGGGACCAGTATCGGCTTACGGTTGACATTCAACTGATTATCAGCCTATTGCCGAATAACTGCCGATTAATTGTCAGTCGCTGAGGTCGACGGCGCGATATTCACGCTTACCTGTGGCGGTGATGCCGCTCACAGTCATCACTTTCTCGCCGTCCTTATCGCGCATGATGCGGTTGTAGATGTCCTCCACGTCGTCCTGGCTGTTGACGGGCCGGCCGTTAATCTTATAGATGATGTAGCCGTTGCGAATGCCGGCCGATTTGAACTTGCCGTCGGTGATTCCGGTCACCTTAACACCGCTCTGCACGTTGTACTGCTCCATCTCACTGTCGCTCAGCGGCAGGAATGCGCATCCGAGCGAGGTAAAGTCGCTCTTGCTGCTCATCGAAGTGGTGCCTTGGTCGTTCTTGAGCGTAACAGAGGTTGTCTTGAGCTTGTTGTCGCGGTAGTAGCTGATGTTCACCTTGTCGCCGGGACGAAGTTTGCTCATTTGCTCAAGCATGTGAGCTCCACTCTTGATGTCGTGACCGTTGAGTTTGACAATGACGTCGCCCACACGCAGTCCGGCCTCCTTGGCAGAGCTTCCGTTGTTCACCTTATTGATATATACACCCTCGGTGGTGGCTGTGATGCCCTCTTCGCGGGCCTTGTCGGCGTCGAGCTCGGTGAATTGGATGCCGAGCACAGCACGTTGAACCGAGCCGTACTGCTGAATGTCGGTCACAATCTTCTTAACCACCGACGACGGAATTGCGAACGAATATCCGGCGTAGCTGCCCGTTTGGCTATAGATCATGGTGTTGATGCCGATGAGTTCGCCGTTGGTATTGACCAGAGCGCCACCACTGTTACCCGGATTGACGGCGGCATCGTGCTGGATAAACGATTCGAGTCCCATGTTGCCCTTGTTGAGACCGCGCGCCTTAGCGCTAACGATACCGGCGGTAACGGTTGAGTTCAAGCCGAAGGGGTTTCCTACGGCGAGCACCCATTCGCCCACCTTGACATTGTCGCTATTGCCGAATGGAATGGGCGTCAATCCCTTTGCTTGTATTTTCAGCAGAGCGACATCGGTGTTGGCATCGCCTCCGACGAGGGTCGCGTTAAACTTGCGGTTGTCGTTGAAAGTAACCTCAAGTTTCTCGGCACCGTCGATCACGTGGTTGTTGGTGACGATATAACCGTCGGCACTGATGATAACGCCAGAGCCGAGCGCCTTTGCTTGCGGCTCGGCATCGCGCTGGCTGTTGCCACGCCGGCTGCCGCTACCCGGGCCGAAGAAGAATTCCCAGGGGTCGAACATATCGGCCTGCTGAGTGGTGGCGTAGCTCTTGATGCTCACTACGCTGTTGATGGTGCTCTCGGCCGCCTTAGTGAAGTCGACGCCCACGGCCGGAGCGCTGCCGACGGTGACCACCTTTTGGTCGTCGGCCGACACAACATTGCTACTCTTCGACGGCACATAGATATCACCGCCGGTAATCGACTTTACCCCGGCTGTTGCCAGCAGTGTGGTTGCGGAACCTAAGATAGCGGCTCCGAACAGCAATAATGCGAGTTTTTTGTTCGTGTTCATAATGTCCTTCCTTATTTAATTTTTAAAATATTGTCGCGATTTAGCATTTCAGTTGTTAAAATTAACGTTTAACACAATGCAAAATTATATCATTCTGAGATAAAATGTACTATTTTGACTGTGATTTAACCAAATTTTAAAACAAACGTTCGATTTTTAGCAAATTTTCACCTCAAGGCGGCTCGGTATAAAAGAACAAAATCCCACATACGTCGCTTACACCACATAGTCCGCCGGCGCGTCCAATGCGGGGCTAATCAGGGTGGGACAATTCTCGCGGGTATTTTTCACAACGAATTACACGAATTTTCACGATTTTTTTTGTCTTACAGATGGTGGGGAGGGGCACGCGGGCGACGCGGGCGCCGCCCGTACAGAGGGGGAGGAAAGTATTTTTTTGAAAAAAATGGGGTGGAGGTATTGTGGATTGGGAAAAATGTTGTACCTTTGCAGCGCTTTTCGCAATCTCTGGCAAGAAAATTAGAGTGGCTTGCGTATATTGCGAAGTGTGATTTAACAATTTAAAGGCTTAATTTACAATGAGTTTAGACTTAATTATGGTTGCCGAAGAGGCGTTTGCTACAGGCAAGAAGCATGAGGAATTTTTTCCCGGCGATACAATCACAGTAGCATATCGCATTAAAGAAGGCGAAGGCAGCAAAGAGAAAGAGCGTATCCAACAGTATCGCGGTGTAGTTATTAAGATTTGCGGCGAGGGCGCGAAGAAGCGTTTCACTGTTCGCAAAATCAGTAATAACATTGGAG
>JAFVDY010000012.1 GCA_017478265.1 Muribaculaceae bacterium
CCGTCGATAGGCTCGCCCAGCACGTTGATTACACGGCCGAGCAGCCCCTCGCCCACGGGGATAGAGGCGATTTCGCCTGTGCGGCGCACCTTCATGCCCTCGGCAACGCTGTCGACCTTATCCATAAGGATGACGCCCACGTTGCTTTCCTCGAGGTTCATTGCCACTCCGGTAACACCGTTGTCAAACTCCACGAGCTCGTTGGCCTCTACTTTTTCGAGCCCATAGACGTGAGCCACACCATCGCCCACCTCGAGAACGGTACCCACCTCCTCGAAGGCCACTTGCTGCTTAACGTCGCTGAGCTGCTGTTTCAATATGTCGGAAATTTCACTTGGATTAATCATCTCGTTTAAATTAACTTAAGAGTTTTAAACGCAATTTTTCTAATTGATTTTTGACTGAAGCGTCGAGCACCATAGAGTCGACGTTGACGGTGAAGCCGCCAATGAGAGCCGGGTCGACGCGTTGCGTGAGCTCGATGGTTTTGCCGTTGAGTTGGTTTTTCACCACGTCCACGATATGGTCAATCACGTCGGAGGCAACGGCAGTGGCGGTGACCACTTCAACACGCGCGATGTCGTTGCGCTCGCGGTATAGCTTGATATAGCTCAAAGCGATGGCGCGCATGAAGGCTACGCGGTTGTTTTTGATCACCAGCGGCACGAAGCGCGCTGTAGACTCGTCGTTGCCGGCGCCTGCGGCGCTCAGCAGCAGTTTGGTTTTGTCGGCCGCGTCGAGGAAGGGGTTGGCCACCGCCTTCTTGAGTTGCGGCTCGGCGGCATAGCTGCTGTCGAGTTGTTTCATCCGTGCATAGACCGTAGCGTCGTCGCCGCGTTCCACGGCGAGTTTGTAGAGCGCTTTGGCATATCGGTTGGGAATCAGTCCGTCGTTCATCTCAAAATTTCTGTTGATTACTATGATTAGTTCTTCTTCTCAACCTCGCTCAGCAGACGGTCGACGAGTTGGCGTTGCGCCGCGTCGTCCTGCATGTTCTTACGTAGCACCTGCTCGGCAATCATCAGCGCGAAGGCGTTCACCTCTTGCCGCAGCTGATGCTCGCTCTCCTTGCGTGCCTGGTCGATTGAGAGTTGCGCGGCTTCGGCCACCTTACGTGCCTCCACCTGCGCCTCGGCGCGAGCCGCCTCCACAATCTCGCTCTTCATCTTCGCGGCGTCGCGAAGGATGTCGGCCTGCTGGTTGCGAGCCTCGGCGAGCAGCTTGGCCGCTTCCTCCTTGGCGCTATCGAGCTGTGCTTTCGCCTCCTGGGCGTAGGCCACGCCCTTGTCGATAAGGTCGGCGCGAGAGTCCATCATCTCGATGATGGCGGGCCAGCCCCACTTCGCCAGCACTAAGAATAGTGCCAGGAAGGCGATAAACATCCAGAATACCAGTCCAAATTCAGGCTTGAACAGTTCCATTTACTTCTCGGTTTTTACGGTTGTTGTTAAATTCCAAATCTCTCATGCGAAGTGTAAGGTGGGACACTGGTACACTTGTCTACTTGTCTACTTGTCCACTCGTACACTGTCAAAGGGATTAGAGGAACAACGCGAGGAAGCAAACGATAAGGGCCACGAAAGCGACACCCTCGATAAGAGCGGCAATCACAATCATGTTGCTACGGATATCGCCGGTCGACTCAGGCTGACGAGCGATTGACTCCATTGCCGAGCCACCAATCTTACCGATACCAATACCTGCAGCGATAGCTGCGATACCTGCGCCTAAACATGCGCCCAGGCCTACCAAAGCGTCGAAAGCTAAAATCATACTTAACATAGTCTTTTTTCTTTAAAATGTTTATATTAATTTTTTTATTTATTTCTCGTTAATCGTTTTTCGTTACTCATTCTTAGCCTCGGCCGGCTCGTGCTTGCCCTCGTGGGCCATCGAGATGAAGATGGTGGACAGCAGAGTGAACACATAGGCTTGAATGAAGCTCACCAGAGTGTCGAGAGCGAGCATAAACAGCGCCAAGAGCACCGACACCACAGCCGTGCCGCCGCCCACGGCAGCCGAGCCGAAGGAGTTGGTGAAGATGAAAATAAGCAGAATAAGCACTATCACCACCATGTGTCCGCCAAGCATATTGGCAAAGAGACGAACCATGAGCGCCAACGGCTTGGTGAGCATACCGATAAACTCGATAAGCTGCATCATGGGCACGGGACACTTAAGCGCCGTGGGCACCTCGGGCCAGAGGATTTCCTTCCAGTAGTGGCGAGTGCCGGTGAGGTTGGTGATAAGGAAAGTGGCCAGCGCGAGCACTCCGGTAACGGCGAGGTTGCCCGTAAGGTTGGCGCCGCCGGGGAAGATCACTATCAATCCCAGCAGGTTCATCGTGAGGATGAAGAAGAACGCCGTCATCAGATAAGGGCCGTACTTCTTCGCCTCACGCCCCATAATGGGCACGATAGTGTCGGTGTACACAAACTCGAAGATGAGTTCGAGCAGACCGGTAGCCTTGCGCGGAGCCTTCATGCCGTTACGCTTATAGTGACGCTTAAGCGCCATCACCAGCAGTATTACCACGAGCGCCGAGATGAGCAGTGCCGCCGCGTTCTTGGTGATTGAGAGGTCGACGGGACGATACTGCGACCCGTCGGGGCGCAGTTGCACCACCTTGCCGGCATAGTCGCCGTCGGGCGCGATGGTAAATCCCTCGTACTCACCCTCAGGCATCAGCCGTGCCGACGAGAAGCAATGCCACGCTCCGTCCTCGCCTTGCACAATGATGGGCAGAGGCATGCGCGTGCCGTGGTCGAAAGGCACCTCCCAGCCATAGTTGTCACAGAGGTGGCTGAAGATTTCCTTCTTCGGGTCGAGCTTGGCCTCGGAGCCGTGGTGCGCGCTATGGCTCGCGGTATTGATATACCCGAGGACGATAAGCGCGAGCACCGCCGCCGCTATTACCACTGCAATAATTTTCTTCATATCAATAATTTATATCGTTTTCAATCGAATTAATCCTCATTATTGTGAACTTGAAAATCCGTCCACTAATACAAGCAGACGCTAACGACGTTGTTTTTAACGTCAGCCACGCCGCCGGCAATCTGACGCTCGGCGTTGGCGCCGTCGGCAGTCCAACTGAGGCTGCCCGGAGCGAGCGCCGCCACTATCGCCGCATGATTGTTGAGCACTTGGAACTTGCCGGCCACGCCCGGAAGCGTCACTTGCTCGACATTGCCCTCAAACTCAATCTTCTCAGCCGAAATAATCTTCAGTACCATAATTCGTTTCTCGTTACTGATTTCTCGTTAGTCACTGAAAATCATGCGGTCACACTTGGGCGAGGAGTTTCTTGCCCTTGGCGATGGCGTCGTCGATGGTGCCCACGTTGAGGAATGCCTGCTCGGGCAGATTGTCCACTTCGCCGTCGAGGATCATCTTGAAACCGCGGATGGTCTCGTTGAGCGGTACCATCACTCCCGGCACGCCGGTGAACTGTTCGGCCACGAAGAAGGGTTGCGACAGGAAGCGTTGCGCACGCCGCGCGCGCGAAACCACCAGCTTGTCGTCGTCGCTCAACTCGTCTACGCCGAGGATGGCGATGATGTCCTGCAACTCGTTATACTTCTGCAGCAGGTGGATTACGCGTTGCGCCACGTCGTAGTGCTCTTCGCCTATGATGTTGGGGTCCATGATGCGCGAGGTGGATGCCAACGGGTCGACCGCGGGGTAGATACCGAGCTCGGTGATTTTACGGCTAAGCACGGTGGTAGCGTCGAGGAAGTTGAAGGTGGTGGCAGGCGCGGGGTCGGTAAGGTCGTCGGCGGGCACATATACAGCCTGCACCGAGGTGAGACTACCGCTCTGGGTGGAGGTGCTGCGCTCCTGCAGCTTACCCATCTCGCTGGCGAGCGTAGGCTGGTAACCCACTGCCGAGGGCATACGTCCGAGCAGTGCCGACACCTCGCTACCGGCTTGAGTAAAGCGGAAGATATTATCCATAAAGAGCAGGATATCCTTGCCGCCGCCGTCTTGGTCGCGGAATTGCTCAGCCACGGTAAGTCCGCTCAACGCCACGCGCAGACGCGCGCCCGGCGGCTCGTTCATCTGTCCGAACACGAGCGTAGCCTGACTCTTAGCCACCTCGTCCATATCTACGTCGTTGAGGTTCCATTCGCCGCGGGCCATTCCCTCCTTGAATTTCTCGCCATAGCGGATAACGCCGCTCTCGATCATCTCGCGCAGCAGGTCGTTGCCCTCACGCGTGCGCTCACCCACACCGGTGAACACCGAGAAGCCGCTGTGGCCCTGCGCGATATTGTGGATCAGCTCCATGATGAGCACGGTTTTGCCAACACCGGCGCCACCGAACAAACCAATCTTACCACCCTTGCTGAAGGGCTCAATAAGGTCGATTACCTTGATGCCGGTAAAGAGGATTTCCTGCGAAATCGAGAGGTCGCTGAAGTCGGGGGCCGGCTGGTGGATTGCGCGACGATCCTTGTCCTCAAGCGGCTTGAGGTGGTCGATAGCCTGACCCATCACATTGAGCAAGCGACCTTTCACCTGCTCGCCGGTGGGCACCGAGATCGGGCCGCCCATGCTGCGCACGGCCACGCCGCGCTGCAGTCCATCGGTACTATCCATTGCCACACAACGCACTGTGTTCTCGCCAATGTGTTGCTCAACCTCAAGGATGAGGTCGTTCATACCTTCGCGCTCTACCACGAGCCCGGTGTAGATTTCTGGCACGTCGTTGCCGGCGCCTTCAAAGGTGACATCGACAACCGGTCCAATCACCTGTGTTATTTTTCCTAATTTCTCGCTCATTGTATATCGTATTTCGTTATTTTATTTCGTCGAAAGAATTGTAATCGCGATATAAGAACATCTCACATCTTACATCTTACATCTCACATCTTACATCCCGCTCAGAACACCCAGTTGACGCTCACGAGCACTGCCATGAGCACGAGGTTGAATAAGCCGATGGGCATAAGATAGCGCCACTCGAGCGCGAGCATTTGGTCGATGCGCACGCGCGGGAACGACCACTTGAACCAAATGATAATGAAGCTCACAAAAATCGACTTGCCGAGGAACCAGAGCACACTCGGGATATAGTCCATAGCGGCGTTGAAGCCGTCCCAGCCGGGCACGTGCAACGGCATCCAGCCGCCCAGGAAGAGCGTGGCGGCGATACCGCTTACGATAAAGAGGTTGAGGTACTCGGCCAGATAGAAGAAG
>JAFVDY010000104.1 GCA_017478265.1 Muribaculaceae bacterium
AGCCACCCATGAGCATGAGTGTAAGCTTCATTGCCGAATAGTTCTTGTTGCCGCTGCCCCACACACCGATAAGCAGGTACATAGGGATAAGCGCCACCTCATAGAACATGAACATGGTGAAGAGGTCGATTGAGATAAAGAAACCGAACACCCCTGTCGAGAGCAAGAAGAACCAAAGGAAGAACTGCTTGGGCAGCGGATCCATCTTCCAAGAGGCGAACACACCGGCAAAAACGATGAACGCAGAGAGAAGAATCATCACCACGCTCACGCCGTCGACACCGAGGGCGAGCTTGATGTTGAGCGGCTCGTACCAAGTCCACGATTGGGCGAGCAACATCTCGGCGGCATTGCCGGCGGCACGCTGCTGCAGGAAATAATATACGAGCCATGCGGCGAGAGCCACCAGCGCGCAAGCACCGGTGACGGCAACGGCTCTAATGGCTTTCATGCCCTTATTGGAGGTAAGGGCAAGTCCACCCAGCGTGAGCAGGGGGATAATAACGAAGTAAATGAGAGGATTCTGTAAAATTTCCATAATCATTAATTCATTTTATAGTCTTTAAAACCGTTGTTTATCAAATTAATAATATAACCACCGTGGTTATGGCCGCGAGCAGCAGAGCGCCCAGGAAGTAGATAGCGACATAAGTCTGCGTATTGCCCGACTGTAGTCGACGAATAGCGTAGGCCGCACCACCGGTGAGGCGGGCGAGCATATTGAAGAAGCCGTCGATTACCATGCGGTCGAACCATGCGATAGGCTTGCTGATGCCTTGGAAAATAATCTTATGGGTGATGAACTGATAGAGTTCGTCCATATAGAAGCGGTGGTAGGCGGCGGTCCAAAGTCCGCTCATAGCGTTCTTCATCTTCTCGGGGAGCGGGTTCTCCTTGTAGTACATCACCGTTGCGAGGCAGATGCCCACGAGTGCGATGGCGACGCTTGCGCCTGCCACAGCCCAATTGGTGTGAGTGGCGAGAGGCGCGCCGTTCCATGTGACGAGATTGCCGAAGGGCACGAAACCTGCCACGCAGGAGACAGTAGCGAGGATGATGAGCGGGAGCGTCATGGTCCAGGGTTGGTCCTTAGGCTCATGCTCGCCGTGTACCTCGTGTTTCTTCCAGAAGAAGATAAGATAATAGATGCGGAACATATAGAATGCCGTCATACCGGCTACCATGCTCATCCACAATCCCCAACCGAGACCCTTCTCGTAGCAAGCGACGAGAATTTCGTCCTTACTGAAGAAGCCCGCGAATGGCGGAATACCCGCGATGGCGAGACAGCCAATCAGGAAAGCGATCGAAGTGATGGGCATATACTTGTGAAGGCCGTGCATGCGCGAGTTCTCGTTGCTGTGCACAGCGTGAATGATAGCGCCGGCACACAGGAAGAGCAGAGCCTTGAACATCGCGTGGGTGAATAGGTGGAACATCGATGCCATATAGCCCAAGCCCGCTTCGTGGCCGCCTATGAGTTGGCTATTCGAGCTGCTTACAGCGAGTGAGGTCATCATGAAGGCGATTTGCGATATAGTGGAGAACGCAAGAGCGCGCTTAATATCGCTCTGAACGCAAGCCACAGCCGCGGCATAGAAAGCGGTGAAGGCACCCACCACCAGTATGATGTCCATCGCGCCTTGCTCAATCACATAGAGCGGGAACATACGGGCAATTAGGAATACACCCGCCACCACCATGGTAGCGGCGTGGATAAGCGCCGAAACCGGTGTCGGGCCTTCCATAGCGTCGGGAAGCCAGATGTGCAGAGGATACATGGCACTCTTGCCAGCGCCGCCAATGAAGATGAACGTGAGCGCCCACGCCGTGACCGAGCATCCCATGAAGGTAGCTCCTCCGGCCGTGGCTATCGCGGCCTGCGCCTTGTCGGGAGTGCTGAGCATCTCGAGGAAGTCGTAGGTGCGGGTAAAGTAGCCCAAAGTGAGGATACCAATCAGGAAGAAGAGGTCGGCCAGGCGAGTGACGATAAACGCCTTCTTATTGGCATGGTTGGCCGCCGGCGACTCGTAATAGAAACCGATCAACAGATATGACGACACGCCCACCATCTCGAAGAAGATGAACATCTGGAAGATGTTGGTCGACACCACAAGGCCGAGCATCGAGAAGGTGAACAGGGCCAAATCGGCGTAATAGCGCTGGAAGCCCTTCTCGGGATTGCCGTGATGGTCGCTCATGTAGCCGAGACTATAGAGGTGCACCATCATCGACACGGTGGTGATAACCACGAGCATCATTGCCGAGATGGGGTCGAGCAATACGCCCAGTTTGACCACTAATTGATCTTTAAAGAATGAGAGCCAAGTCCAATCGGTGGTGACAATGGCTTGGCGCACGCCGTCTACCACCTGTCCCTGGTCGGTGCCAAAGAAATAGGTAAACGCCGCGGCATAAGCGATGATGGTGGTGACCGCCATAGCCAGCACGCCCAGCACGCCGGTGGTTTTACGCGGCATTTTCACACCTGCCAGCCCCAAGAAGAGGAACATGAACAGGGGAATCGCAAGAACTAATATTGTATAACTTAATTGCATAATCGAATAGTTGGGAGGTAGAAGCGTTTAGAACTTCAGTTTAGTTATATCGTTGATATCCACTTTCTTCGCCAATCGATAGACGTTTATAATGATGGCGATGGCTACTGCGGTCTCGGCCGCCGCGATGGCGATGGCGAAGAGCGAGAAGAACATGCCCTCAAACTGGTGTGGGAAGAGATAGCGGTTGAACACGGCAAAGTTGATGTCGACCGAGTTGAGCATGAGCTCGAGCGAAATCAATATCGCAATCATATTTTTGCGGGTTATAAACCCGTAGACGCCACAGCCAAACATTATCAGACTGGGAACGAGATACATCAAAAGGGTAATTTCCATAATCTATCAAATGTTTATTAACGCTTGCGCGCGATTACAATACCTGCGATGATACAAGCCAACAAAAGCACGCTGATAGCCTCGAAGGGGAATAGATAGCCGAACTTGTCGGTGCTCATGAGCGCGCGGCCGAGCTTGTCGATTGTAAAATCCTGCATCGAGCCGAGCTTCTGCGCCAGAATGTTGACATTCGACACCAGAGCGTAGCAGCAAATGCCGGCGCCGGCGATGGCGGCGGTGAGACCGAGCCAGCGCTTGTGGCTGGTGAGGGGTTCGGCATCGTTGCCCGGCTTGTGGGTCAACGAGATGGCGAAGACGAAAAGCACAACTATACCGCCGGCATAGACGGCGATTTGTGTTGCTCCCAGGAATTCGTAGCCGATTTGGAAATAGACGGCTGCGGTGGCGAGCAGAGTGAACAGAAGATAAGTGGCTGAGCGCAGAATCTTCTTTGTGGTCACGGTGAGCACCGAGAACACTATAATTGCCGCGGCAATTACAAAATACATTAATATATTACCAATTGTTTCCATCAGCTTAATCTTCTTTTTTAGGAGTTTGTTCTTCACTTGGCTGCAGCTTGGCCGGCGCGGGTTGTGTCGCGTTGGGGTCGGCGGCGACAGGCTTCTCGGCGGCGGCCGGCTTAGTGGGCGCGGGTTGCGTCGCGTTGGGGTCGGCGGCGGGCTTAGCGTCGGCCGGCTTCTCGACGGCTGCGGCGGGTTTGGGCGCTGCGGCGGGCTTAGCAACTACCGGCTTGGGCCGGTTGCCCTTCTCCGGCAGGTAGTTAAGCTGCTTGACGAGCGCCTCGCGGCGGAACACGGCCTGCTCGAAGTCGTTGCTGAACTCGATAGCGTGGAAGGGACACGAGGTGACGCACAGGTCGCAGAAAGTGCAACTGCCGAGGTCGTAGATATACTTCTCGAGTTGCATTTTCTTCTTGCCGTCGGGTTGCTCCACCATCTTGGTGGTGATGGTGATGGTGCCGTTGGGGCAGTTTCGCTCACATGTCTTGCACGCGGTACACTTGTGGTAGCCCTCGTCGTCGTAGATAAACTGCAGGGTGCCGCGAAAGCGCGGAGAAATCTCCAGCGTAGCGCGGTTTTCGGGATACTGCTCGGTCACCTTCTTGGTGAAGAGTTCCTTGCCCGTGACCTCCATTCCCTGGATTAGGCTATGTGCACCCTTGAAAAGTGAAGAGAAATACTCTTTAATGTTCATATCAATTGTTTTTACTTTATTTTCAGTTTGTCGCGTCAGTTGCCGGCGCGCTGTAAAGAATTCACCTTGAAATAATAGCGCAAGTCCTCGGGGATATAAATGCTTTTATGCTCGAGCAATTTATAAGCTATAGGTCTGAAAATCACAGCATCACCCGTCTTGTAGCCGCCAAACATATTATCACTGATATAAGAAAGTCCATATCCGTTGAAAACAAACACCTTGTCGGAGCTTACGAGACAATCAGTAATTTTCACCATCACCACGCGCTGTTCGGGGTAATGGCTGATGACGGTAGCTTTGTATATGCCCAAGTTGTCGCCGGCGATTGCGTCGGTGTTCATCACCACGTCGATATTATAATCGGCCACATCGATGTCGATAGTGGTCTCGGTGTTGGACTTGGGCTCGTCGGCGCAAGCGGCGAAAAGCGCGATGGCCGCAAAGGCGGCGAAAATGCTATTGACTATTTTCATCTGTTTGTTATTCGTTTTGGAGAGAGATTGGTTGAGGTTATCGTTCCACCTGTCCGCCCACTATGTCGAGCAGCTCGGTGGTGATGCCGGCCTGGCGGAGTTTGTTGTACTCAAGGTTGAGGCTTTCGAGCAGTTCGGCGGCATTGTCGCTGGCCGTTTGCATAGCCATCACGCGGGTGGCCTGCTCGCTTGCGGCGCTATGAGTGAACACGTCCTGCATAGTGGCTCGCAGGTAAAGCGGCAGCACGCTGTTGAAGATTGAGTTGGCGTCGGGCTCAAACAGGCATGGCGCGTTGGCCTCGGCGCGGCTTGCCTCTTGGGCGAGCGTTTCGGCGCTGATGGGCAGCAGGGTTTCGCATTGCAGGCGCTGCCGGCTGGTGCTGAAGAACTTCATGTAAATAACCTCGACGCGGTCGAAGCGTGAGTCGACAAAGCCGGCTCGCAGTTGCTCGGTGAAGCGGTGCAGTTGGTCGGCCGTCGAGCGCGTGTTCATATAGTCGACCGGTTCTACCTCCACGCCGAGCTCGGCGCCGAATTTGGTAAGTGCTTTCACTATTTTCTTGCCGATGGGGATTACGGTGAGTTTCACACCTGAGCCCCACTGCTCGCGTCGCTCGTTGATGTGGGCGAGCAGTTGCTTGAGGATGTTGATATTGAACGCGCCGCAGAGTCCGTCGTCGGAGCCATAGACGACTATGGCCGCACCGCGCACCTCACGCACATTCATCAGCGGCGAGACGAACTCGACGTCGGTGAGCAGGAGGTGGGACAGTACACTCTGCACCATGGTGCGATAAGGCGACAAGCGTTGGAGCTGTTGCGTCGCCTTATGCATCTTGGCGGAAGATATCATTTTCATTGCGCTGGTGGTCTTTTGTGTAGACGACACCGAGCCAATTCTCACTTTCAGTTCGCGTAATGTTGCCATTATGTAAGATTACTGTCAGTCAACAATATTATAAACGATTAGGCGCTATACTTGCCGGCGATTTCGGCGGCGGCGCTCTTGAGTTTCGCCATCACGTCGTCGTCGATTTTGCCGCCACGCAAGACGTCGAGCACGTCGGCTTGATGCTTGGCGTGTAGATACTGTATGAAGAGTTTCTCAAACTCAGCCACCTTGTCGCGCGGCACCTTCTCGAGCAGTCCGTTCACACCGCAATAGATTACCGCCACTTGCTCCTCGACGGGAACGGGCTTGTACTGCGGCTGGACGAGCAGACGCTCGTTCTTTCGACCGGTGTCGATAGTGCGTGCCGTTACGGGGTCGATGTCGCCACCAAACTTGGTGAACGATTCGAGCTCGCGGAACTGCGCTTGCGCGATTTTGAGCGTACCGGCCACCTTCTTCATACACTTGATCTGAGCGTTACCACCCACACGCGAAACGGAGATACCCACATTGACAGCGGGTCGGATACCGTTGTTGAACAGAGCCGTTTCGAGGTAGATCTGTCCGTCGGTGATAGAGATGACGTTGGTGGGGATATACGCACTTACGTCGCCGGCTTGAGTCTCGATGATGGGAAGAGCAGTAAGCGAGCCGCCGCCCTTCACCTTGCCCTTGAGGGCATCGGGGAGGTCGTTCATGGCCTCTGCCACCTGCTGATTGTCGTTGATTTTCGCGGCGCGTTCGAGCAGACGGCTGTGGAGGTAGAAGATGTCGCCCGGATAAGCCTCGCGTCCTGAGGGTCGCTTAAGGATAAGCGAGATTTCGCGATAAGCCACGGCTTGCTTCGAGAGGTCGTCGTACACCACAAGCGCATCGCGACCGGTGTCGCGGAAGTACTCGCCGATAGCGGCACCCGCGAAGGGTGCGTAGTAGCGCATCGAAGCCGAGTCGGCGGCGGTGGCGGCGATAACCACGCTGTAGGGCATAGCGCCGTGCTGCGTAAGCTGATTGACGAGCGCTGCCACTGTGGAGGCTTTCTGTCCGATTGCCACATAGATGCAATAGACAGGTTTACCGGCCTCGTAACCACCCTGCTGATTGATGATGGTGTCGACGGCGATAGCGGTTTTGCCAATCTGGCGGTCGCCGATGATGAGCTCACGCTGTCCGCGACCGATGGGGATCATCGAGTCGATAGCCTTGAGACCCGTCTGAAGCGGCTGGTTCACCGGCTGGCGGAAGATTACGCCCGGTGCCTTGCGCTCGAGAGGCAATCGAATGAGTTCGCCCTCGATGGGTCCCTTGCCGTCGATAGGCTCGCCCAGCACGTTGATTACACGGCCGAGCAGCCCCTCGCCCACGGGGATAGAGGCGATTTCGCCTGTGCGGCGCACCTTCATGCCCTCGGCAACGCTGTCGACCTTA
>JAFVDY010000105.1 GCA_017478265.1 Muribaculaceae bacterium
GATAATGGTTTCGATTTTCTCCATTTCGAGGTCGATAATGTCGTCCATCATGCGCTGGGCGTAGCCGATATGCTCGGCAAAGAGTTCGAAATTGAAGCGTGCCTCTGGCGTAAATGGGTTTTCCACATAGCTGTAGAGGTTGACGGCGATGAGTCGGCAGCTGTCGTAGGGACAGAGGGGTATTTCGCCGCACGGGTTGGTGGAGATAGTGCGGAAACCGAGGTCGGCATAGCAGTCGGGCACAGCCTCGCGGGTGATGGTGTCCCAGAAGAGCACACCCGGCTCGGCGCTCTTCCACGCGTTGTGGACGATTTTGTTCCAGAGGGCTCGAGCGTCAATCTCGTGGGTATACTCAGGTTTGTCGCTGTCGATGGGATACTGCTGGAGGTAAGGCTTGCCATCGACGGCGGCCTGCATGAAAGCGTCGTCGATGCGTACGCTCACGTTGGCACCGGTCACTTTACCTTCGGTCATCTTGGCGTCGATAAAGGCTTCGCTATCGGGGTGCTTGATGCTCACTGTGAGCATTAGCGCTCCGCGTCGGCCGTCTTGTGCCACCTCACGCGTGGAGTTGCTGTAACGCTCCATGAAGGGCACGAGACCGGTAGAAGTGAGCGCCGAGTTCTTGACAGGCGAGCCTTTGGGGCGGATGTGCGACAGGTCGTGCCCCACTCCACCGCGGCGCTTCATGAGTTGCACTTGCTCCTCGTCAATCTTGATGATTCCTCCGTAGCTGTCGGGGTCGCCGTCGAGCCCGATTACGAAGCAGTTGCTGAGCGACCCCACTTGGAAGTTGTTGCCGATGCCTGCCATGGGGCTGCCTTGCGGCACGATATACTTGAAGTTCCTCATCAGGTTGAAGAGCTTTTCCTCGTCCATTGGGTTGGGGTATTTCTTCTCGATACGCGCGATTTCGCTTGCTATGCGGTGGTGCATATCGTCGGGAGTAAGCTCAAAGAGGTTGCCGAACGAGTCCTTCAACGCGTATTTGCTCGACCAGACGCGTGCGGCGAGCTCGTCGCCTCCGAAATAGTCGAGTGTAGCTTTGTACACTTCGTCGTAGGTGTAAGTTTTCTTATTATCCACTGTTGGTCAATATGTTTACATTGTTAATGAATATAATTATCCAAAATTTTTCGCCTAAGCGACGGCAAAGATAATAATAATTTGCAAGAAATGAAACAAAAAGTTATTAACAACCTAGGCAAAGTTTTCCATTTCAAACACCCATAAAGCTGAATATTAGCATGTTGACAAAACAAAATAATGGCAAAAGTTTTCAAAAATTATTTTTCAGTGTCTTAATTTGTATTACAAATCGGTTACCCTCGGCACGGTTGCGGCCGGCGTGATGAGACAATAAGACGCGAAGCGCCGTGGCTCGAAATCAGCCACGGCGCTTCGCTTATTGTGCCCAACGCAGAGTATAGCGTCGGGTGAAATGTCACGGATTTATTATCCTGCGTTCTTGAGCATGAAGGTAACGGGGAGGGTGTACCATACACGAACCGGTTGACCATTCTGCTTACCGGGAATGAACTTAGGCAGCGACTTAACGACGCGTACAGCCTCGTTGTCGAGCGAGCGGTCGACCGAACGTGCGACTTTCACTTGTCCTACACTACCATCCTTCTCGACCACGAATTGAACTACAACGCGGCCCTGGATGTTGTTCTCCTCGGCAGCTGCCGGGTAGTGGATGTGAGAGTTGATGTACTTCATCAGCGCCGCGTCGCCACCGGGGAACTGAGGCATCTGCTCGGCGCTCTTGAAGATCTCTTCGGTCTTCTTGGGCTCGGGCTTAGGCTCTTCCTTCTTGGGCTCGTCGACCACCTTTACCTCCTCTTTGGCGGACGAAACGTTGATGTCGTCGGTACCTTTATCGACCTCGACATTACTTGTAACGCGCTTATCCTCCTCGATCTCGGTGTTGGTTTTCACCTCTACCTTCTCGTTGGTGATTTGCAGCTCGGTCACCTTTTGGGAGTTTTGTACATCCTCTTTCTCTACTTCCTTAATCTCTTCCTTCTCCTGGATAATGTCTTGAACCTCCTCTTCGGCTTCATCAATTCCCAGCTCGAAGCCTTGTTGCTCAACCTCGGCGTTAGCCTCCTGGATAGCCTCCACGAGTTTGATTGCGCCCAAGGTTGCGGCCACCAAGCCACCGATGGCGAGAATACCGATGAGGGTCCAGAGCAAAGCCTTGTTGTGGTGCAAACCGGTGTTTCGCCGCATCTGATAAGCGCCAAACTCCTTGTTTTTACCTTCAAAGACAAGGTCAATCCATTCTTTTGATGTAAGATTTACTTCTTTAGCCATAGTAAATACTCCTTTCTTGTTTAATAATGAATAGAACTAACCTTTACTCTTTATTAGCTTGCGGTTTTGCTTCAGGTTTCTCCAGTTTGACACCCTTTTGCTCGAGCATAATAGAGTCGGTGGCATTGAGGTGCTCAATTTGGAAACGGCTCACTTGGAAGATTGACATTGCGTCGAGCACAGCCACTACGTCGGCATAATTGGCGTTGCCGGTGGGCTTAATCATGACGATGGGCTTGGACTCGTATTTAGCGTCCTTGCTCTCGTGCAGTTTCTTCACCGCGTTCTGGAACAGAGTGTCGTTGGCCTCGGTGCTGGCTTTGCTGAAGCCTTTCTCTTGCCATTTCTTCTCCAGTTCCTTATACTCGGCGTAGAGCGCCTTGTTCTTGTTCTCGAGCAGTCCTTGAATCGTAGTGTTGGGGAAAATCTTCAACAGCGGATTCTTTGGGTCAACTTCCACTTTGTCGTCCTTACCGGGACGGAGGTTAAGCTTTTCGAGGTTGTTGGCGGCAGCGTCGTGAGTCTTCTCGGCTTCGGCCGATCCGTAGGGGAAACCGGTGTAGTACCAAACGGTACCGTCGCCCTTACTGGTTTCGACTCCGTGGCTGTCGGTGCTAACCTCACCGTTAACAATGATAGTGATAGCGTTGTCTTGATTAACCTTATCCTGGTTCTCGACATCCTACTGTTGCTTATCGTCGTGGAACGGCAAAGCTATTTGGAGCGTTTGCGGCTTCAACATGGTGGTACAGAACATGAAGAATGTAATCAAAAGCATGTTCATGTCAACCATGGGGGTAAAGTCGATTCTGGTATCGAGTTTCTTTTGTCTACTTAAATTCTTTGCCATAATCGTTAACCCTCCTTCTCTGTTAAAGCGGTCATTAAACTAAACTTACTGATCTGCAATTCCTGCAGATTGGCTGTAACACCCTCCACATATTTGTAAGGAGTGCTACGGTCGGCTTTGATTGCCACAGCTTGGCCACCGATAAGGTCTTTACCGAAGCCGTGAGCCTGGGCAACTTGCTTGACTGCTTTCATCCAAACTTGAAAATCTACATTATCGTCGGGCAGCGATAGTCCTTTCTTTTGCAGATAGGCGTCCATCGACTTTTGGTCCAACTTAAGCCATCCCGACAATTCTCTCATTGGCACGCCGAAACTGGATGCGAGGGCAAATTTTTTCTTTTGCTCCGGGGTGAGGTTAACCACCTTCCCTTGTTCGTCTTTATAAATTTTCAGCGCGTATTCCAGAACCTCTGCCCTCATATTCTCGGTAGCGAGAGTTTCCTTCGTGCCCTCATTGTCAATTGTACCACCCATGAGAGTAAAGTACACTTGACCCTGCTGGCTGACGAGGATTTGGACAGCTTTTTCCTGCGGCACCTTTTTCTCGCTCACTGAGGGCGGGATAGTAACCTGCGCGGGTTCTTTCGTCAAGAATGTAGAAGTCAACATGAAGAAAGTCAGCAGAAGAACAGTCACGTCGCTCATCGCCGTCATGTCGATGCGCGTATCTTTTTTCTTAATTTTGACTTTTCCCATTTGTCTACTTATTTACTTAAAAATTACTAAAACTTTTGATTTAATCCGCCTCGCAATATTTGGCGGCGAATAAATCGGTTAATCTCTACTTTAGTGAAGAGGTTGTTTCGGCTTGATTAGTGAGTAGCCGAGAAAGTAGAAACGATCGAGAAGCCAACCTCGTCGATAGCGTAGGTCATGTTGTCGATCTTGTTGCTGTAGTAGTTGTAAGAAATAAGAGCCAAAGCGGCGGTTGCGATACCGGTAGCGGTATTTACAAGAGCCTCAGAGATACCGGCCGACAGCTTAGTAGAGTCGGGCGAGCCTTCGTTCGACATAGCCTGGAACGACTTGATCATACCGAGCACAGTACCGAGCAGACCGAGAAGAGTACCGAGGGTAGTCAGAGTAGCGATAACCGGCAGGTTCTGCTGCAGAGTCGGCATTTCGAGAGCAGTAGCCTCCTCGAGAGTTTGCTGGATAGCGGCGAGCTTTTGCTCTTTCTCGAGCACGTTGTCCTTCTCCATCTCCTTGTACTTTTGGAGTGTTGCGAAAACAACAGCGCCTACGGTGCCTTGCTGCTTGCGGCAGAAGTCCTCAGCCTTAGCGATGTCGCGGTTCTTGAGAGCAGCCTTAACGTTGGCAACGAACTCGGTGGTGTTACCCTTGCCGGCAGCCTTCTTGAGCGAGATGAAGCGCTCTACAGAGAGTACAATCACGGTGAAGAAGCAGGTCAACAGGATAGGAACAACCCAACCTCCCATGTACCATGTACCGAGCATGTTGATAGGGTGCTTCTCGCCTCCCTCTACCTTGAAGTTGGCGTCTGCGCCCATGACGAACAGGTAGACGCACAGACCAAGTGCGAGGCAGATAAGGATTACCCAAAATGCATTCTTGATACCACCGACGTTACTGGTAACGTCTTTGCTCGCAGCCTTTTTGGGCTGAGCGGGAGCAGCCTTCGGCTGTGGATTGATAGGCTTTGTAGCTTCCATAATTTTACTTTAAATTTTAAGAATTGTTAATAATTAAATTTTTATTAATGTTTTTAGTTTATGCCAGGTAATAATGCGTTTTGGCGCTTTTATACCACGATGCAACGCTATATAATGGAATAACGTCGAACGGCGCATAATATTTTGTTTTGCACGAATTTAACTTAAAATCGCGTGATTTTCGTGTCAAAAACAATCGCAAAAATAGAACAAAAATTTCGAATTGACAACTTTCGAGGTTGTTTTTTTTCAAAATTCGTAATTATATGACAATCGTGTTACAAAACAAGGCTTAGAGAAAGAGGACTGGTGTATGGTGGGACAGTGGTCACATGGATTTTTCAACTAAAAATTTTACAAATTAGACGAATTGGACAAATTATTATTTGTTTGGGTGGGACAGTGGTCGCGGGGGGGGCGATAAACGTGTAAATATGCATTGTGGGACAGGTGGGACAGTGGTTTTTTGATTGTTTTTGAATTAATATGCGGATATTTATTTAATTGTACGGTTGGGACCAGGCGACGCAGCGTCGCCCCTACAGGTGGTGGGTGGGACAGAGGTCGTATGTTTCTCATTTTTTAATTTCTAATTTTTAATTTCGCTTTTGTACAAAGTTAGTGAGAATAAAGTGTGGGCTGCAAGTTTATTTTTGTATAGTCTGGGTAATTTTGTTGTTGAATTGTTGTTTTAATCGGGTTGCTTCAAACGTTAAAAGGATGGTGAGAAATAAGCTTTGCGTTGAGTATTTGTTATTTTTTTATATAATGTGGTTGGTAATTGTGGAAAAATGTGTAATTTTGCGGTTTGATTGAGCAAGGATTTGCGCAAATAGTGTACACAAAAACATATAAGACAGAACAATGGCATTGATTAAACTGAAACGAGGTTACGACTTAAACCTCGCCGGAAAGATTGCCCGCGACATCAGTCGCGAGGCAATAGCTACGGCACCGCTCGGCAAGACGGTGGCTGTAGTGCCCGACGACTTCGAGGGGATAATTCCCCGCATGGAGAAGAAGGTGGGCGACCATGTGGTGGTGGGCGAACCGCTGTACCACGACAAGAATCATGAGAGCATTAAAGTGACGTCGCCCGTGAGCGGCACCGTAACGGAGGTGCGCCGCGGCGAGCGCCGCAAGATTGAAGCTATCGTAATCGAGCCCGACGGCAATCAGGATCGCCGCACGTTCGACACCAAGGGTTCAGTTAAGACATTGCTCCTCGAGAGCGGACTGTGGGCTATGATGCGCCAAAGGCCTTACGACATCGTGCCCTCGCCCGAGGTCGCGCCACGTGACATTGCCGTCACGGCCTTCGACAGCGCGCCTCTCGCTCCGAGCCTGCTCGACATCCTTGGCGACGACAAGAAATATATAGCCCGCGGCATCGAGGCTCTGAAGACCCTGACCGAGGGCGACGTGCTGGTGGGCGCCCGCGAAGGCGACAGCTTTGACGCCGGTAGCGCTGTGGTCAATCACTTTAAGGGTCCGCACCCGGCAGGCAACGCCGGCGTGCAGCTGGCCAACGTCAAGCCCGTGAACAAGGGCGAGACCGTGTGGACGCTCGACATAGTGACGGTGGCCCGGCTTGGCAAGTTGCTTGAGAGCGGCAAGCTAAGCACCGACACCGTGGTGGCTCTTGTGGGCAGCGAGGTGTCCGAGCCCAAGCTGATAAAGGCTGTGATGGGTCAAGAAATCAGCACGCTCGTTAAGGGTGAGCTCAAGGAGAGCAAGGCCGAGCCGCGCATCATCAGCGGCAACGTGCTCACCGGAGTTAAAGTGGAGGCCGAAGGCTACCTGCGCGCTCCCTACCGTCAGATCACCGTCATCCCCGAGGTGGCACACCCCGACGAGTTTATGGGTTGGGCATCGCTCAGCACTAAGAAGTTCAGCGTCTACCGCGACTTCATAGGCACCATCTTCGGCCTCGACAAGAAAGAACACCGCCTGGACGCCAAGATTAACGGCGGCGAGCGCGCCATAGTCATGAGCGGCGAATACGACCGCATGCTGCCTATGGACATCCTTGCCGAGTTCCTTATCAAAGCAATCATCTCTCGCGACATCGACAAGATGGAGCAACTGGGCATCTACGAGGTGGCGCCCGAGGACTTCGCGCTTGCCGAGATGGCGTGCACCTCGAAGCTTGAGTTGCAACGCATAGTGCGCGAGGGCCTGAACTACTTACGCTCCGAGATGGAATAAGAGCGCCACGAGACTCATGGCATTCACATGAAACAAAAAACAAATCAATATGCAATTCCTAAGAAAATATCTTAACAAGATCAAACCTCAATTCCGGCCCGGCGGCAAGTTTGCGAAGCTGGAATCGGTCTTTGACGGTTTTGAGACGTTCTTGTTCACCCCGAACACGACGGCGTCGGCTCGCGGTGTACACGTTCACGACAACAACGACATGAAGCGCACGATGAGCACCGTGATAGTGGCGTTGTTGCCCTGCTTGCTAATGGCGATGCTCAACATTGGCTATCAGCACTTCCACGCCATCGGCCAGCCCGAGGCCGGCTGGGGAGCGATGTTCCTGTTCGGCTTGTTGGCTATGTTGCCCGTGATTGTGGTCAGCTACGCTGTGGGTCTTGGTATCGAATTTATCGCGGCACAAATCCACCACAAGGAGATACAAGAGGGCTTCCTCGTCACAGGGTTGCTCATTCCGCTTATCGTGCCCATCAACACTCCGCTGTGGATGACAGCTGTGGCAACCGCCTTCGCCGTCATCTTCGCCAAAGAGGTGTTTGGCGGTACAGGCATGAACATCTTCAACGTTGCACTGATCACCCGCGCGTTTCTCTTCTTCGCATATCCGTCGAAGATGAGTGGCGACGCGGCATTTGTCAAGGTTGACAGCGCTCTGGGCTACGGTGGCGGCACTGTGGTGGACGGTTTCAGCGGTGCCACTCCGCTTGGCGAAGTGGCCACTAACGTAGGCGACACCCTCGCCCACCCCACCTCGCTTGTCGACGCCTTCGTAGGATTCATCCCCGGCAGCCCCGGCGAGACCTCGATGATAGCAATCCTAATAGGTGCGGCAATCCTGCTGATTACCGGCATCGCATCGTGGCGCGTTATGCTCAGCGTGTTTGCAGGCGGCTTTGCCATGGCATCGCTCGCGCACGCTCTACCGAGCGCCACCTATCCCGCGTCGCTGCTCGACCCGTGCACCCAGCTGTGTCTGGGCGGTTTCGCTTTCGCGGCGGTGTTTATGGCAACCGACCCGGTGACCGGCGCCCGAACCAAGACGGGGCAATACATCTACGGCTTCCTTGTGGGCGTGCTTGCAATCCTCATCCGTGTCTACAACGGCGGTTACCCCGAGGGCGCTATGCTGGCAGTGCTGTTCATGAACGCCTTTGCGCCGCTCATCGACTACTGTGTGGTACAATCCAATATTAACCGTCGCCTCAAGCGCGCGAAAGCCGCCGGCGAGCAATAAAGGAAGGAGGAGTACTGAATTATGGCAATTAACAAGAACAGTAATATTTATCAGATTGTCTACGCCGCCGTCATGGTAGTGATTGTGGGGGCGCTGCTCGCAGGCATCTATATGGCGCTAAAGCCACAGCAAGACCTCAACAAAGCCAACGACAAGCGCAAGCAAATCCTGAGCGCCATCCACGTGCAGGGCTTGAGCGACGCCGAGGTGGAGGGCACCTTCAAGAAGTATATCACCGAGGGCTTCATGGTCGACGAGCAAGGCAACAAGGTTGAAGGCCAATCGCTTGATGCCGCCTTCGATGTGGACATGAAGAAGAACCTCAAGAGCGACAAACGTCAGCTGCCCGTGTTCGTGGCTGAAGTCGACGGCGAAAAGAAATACATCGTACCCGTCTACGGCGCCGGTCTGTGGGGTCCCATCTGGGGCTACGTGGCTGTCAACAACGACGGCGAAAGCATCTACGGCGCTTATTTCTCGCATGAGGGCGAAACCCCGGGACTCGGAGCCGAGATAGAAAAGCCGGAGTTCCAGAAGCAGTTCAACGAGAAGAAAATCTACATGGACGGCGAGTTCAAGTCGATAGGCGTAATGAAGGCCGGTCAAAAGCCCACCAACGGAGCCGAATACGTCAACGCCATCAGCGGAGGCACCATCACCAGCCGCGGCGTACAGACCATGCTCGAGGACTGCCTCAAGCCCTACGACCCGTTCTTCGTCAAGCTGCAAGGCGGCAACGGTGACAAGGCCGACACCTGCCACGCAAAAGCCGACGACTGCGACAAGAATGACGACTGCGACAAGAAGAAATGTGACAACCAACCCGACAAAGCCAAGGCCGAGCCTGCCGCGTGCGGAATGCCCGACCCTGAGGCCGCTAACAACTAAAGAAGGAGGATAAAACTATGGCATTATTTTCAAAACGAAATAAAGAGGCATTCTTCAATCCTCTTTCGAAGGACAACCCCGTACTGGTGCAAATCTTAGGCATCTGCTCGACGCTTGCCGTCACCGCCAAGCTCGAGCCCGCCATCGTGATGGGCATCTCGGTAATATGCGTACTCGCATTGAGCAACGTGATCATCTCGCTTATCCGCAAGACTATCCCCACCACTATCCGCATAATTGTGCAACTGGTGGTGGTAGCGGCACTTGTTATCATCGTTCAGCAAGTGCTGGTGGCTTACAGCTACGACGTAAGCAAGCAGTTGAGCGTGTTCATCGGACTTATTATCACTAACTGTATCCTTATGGGTCGTCTTGAGGCGTTCGCACTCAACAACGGTCCGTGGGCGTCGTTCCTCGACGGCATTGGCAACGGTTTGGGCTACACCATCATCCTGGTGATCGTAGCCTTCTTCCGCGAGTTGCTCGGTTCGGGCACATTGCTCGGCTTCCAAGTGATTCCACAGTGGTGCTACGACCATGGCTACATGAACAACGGTCTGATGATTCTGCCGCCTATGGCACTCATCACGGTGGCGTGCATCATCTGGGTTCACCGCTCGCGCAACAAAGACCTGCAAGAGAGCTCTAACTGATATGTTGAATATATATAATAAGGTGTATCAGATATGGAAAACTTGAATTTATTTGTAAAGTCGATTTTTATCGACAACATGATATTTGCCTACTTCCTGGGCATGTGCTCTTACCTGGCAGTGTCCAAGAACGTCAAGACCGCGTTCGGCCTCGGGCTGGCTGTCACCTTCATGCTGGTGGTGACATTGCCGCTCAACTATTTGCTCGACACCTACGTGTTGCAAGAGGGCGCGCTCAAGTGGTTGCATCCGTCGCTCGCGAGCGTCGACCTGAGCTTCTTGGGCCTGATTATGTTTATCGCCGTTATTGCCAGCGCCACTCAGCTGGTGGAGATGGCTGTTGAGAAATTCGCTCCGGCTCTCTACAACTCGCTCGGCATCTTCCTGCCGCTCATCGCCGTGAACTGTGCCATCCTGGGCGGCGCGCTGTTTATGCAGCAACGCGACCTCGGCTCTACACTCACGGCCGGCGTCTACGGCCTGGGCTCTGGCATCGGCTGGCTGCTCGCCATAGTGGGCTTGGCCGCAATACGCGAGAAAATCGCTTACAGCAACGTGCCACCCGCTCTCAAGGGCATCGGCATCACTTTTATCATCACAGGCTTAATGGGCATCGCGTTCATGAGCTTCTTGGGTATCAAACTTTAAACAGGAAGGAGGAAAGTTGACATTATGACTAATTTATTATTACAAGGTGTAAACGCCAACCTCACCGTAGTTGCCAGCGCGGCAATCTTCCTGGTGTTGATACTGTTACTGGTGATTGTACTGCTCACCGCGCGCCACTATCTGGTGCCGCAGGGCAAGGTGAAAATTAATATCAACGACGGCAAAAAAGAACTCGAGGTCGATACCGGCTCGTCGCTTCTCACCTCTCTCCAGCAGCAGGGAGTGATGCTCTCGAGCGCGTGTGGAGGCAAGGGCAGCTGCGGCCAGTGCCGCGTGCAGGTGCTCGAAGGCGGTGGCGACATTCTGCCCACCGAGACCGTGCACTTCTCGCGTAAGGAGCAACAAGCCCACTGGCGCCTGGGCTGCCAAGTGAAGGTGAAAGACGACCTCAAGATACAAGTGCCCGACTCGGTGCTTGAGGTGAAAGAATACGAGTGCACCGTGGTAAGCAACAAGTTGGTATCATCGTTTATCAAGGAGTTTATTGTGGCACTGCCCGAGGGCGAGCACATGGACTTCATCCCCGGCTCGTACGCCCAAATTCGCATCCCGGCATTCGAGATGGACTACGACAAGGACATCGACAAGGACTCGCTGGGCGAATATCTCGAGACGTGGAAGAAATTCGATATGTTCTCGCTCAAGTGCAAGAACACCGAGCCTACTATCCGCGCCTACTCAATGGCCAACTATCCCGCCGAGGGCGACCGCTTTATGCTCACTGTGCGCATTGCCACGCCGCCGTTCAAGCCCAAGCCCCAAACCGGCTTTATGGACGTGATGCCCGGCATCGCCTCGAGCTATATCTTCACGCTTAAGCCTGGCGATAAGGTGATTATGAGTGGCCCTTACGGCGACTTCCACCCCATCTTCGACTCGAAGAAGGAGATGATCTGGATAGGCGGTGGTGCCGGCATGGCACCGCTGCGCGCCCAAATCATGCACATGACGCACACGCTCAACTGCCGCGACCGCGAGATGCACTACTTCTACGGCGCGCGTTCGCTGAGCGAGGTGTTCTATCTCGACGACTTCCTGGCGCTCGAGAAAGACTTCTCCAACTTCCACTTCCACCTCGCGCTCGACCGCCCCGACCCGGTGGCCGACGAGAAGGGCGTGAAGTATACCGCCGGATTTGTGGCTCCCGTGCTGCGCGACACCTATCTGGGCGCGCACGAGGCGCCGGAGGATTGCGAGTACTACATGTGCGGCCCGGCCATGATGAGCAAGACGGTCAACGACGTACTCGACTCGCTTGGCGTCGACCCGAGTTCAATTCACTACGACAATTTCGGATAAAATAGTGGTCATTTTTACCGCTTTTTTCGACATTTTTGACTAAAAAGACGATTTTCAATGTCTTAAATTTGGTTAATATCGGTATTTGCACTACTTTTGCAGCCGATTTTATAACTAAATCAGAAAATACGAGTATTATTTATATCATTTTATTTTTTAAAAAGATGAAGAAATTTATTCTTTTCGCTGTAGCAGTTTTCACACTTACCGCTGCCAGCGCACAAGTTACCTTGCAAGGTAGCAAATTCACCGACAACTGGTCGATCACCCTCAAGGGTGGCGCGGTTTCGCCTTTCCAACACTATAAGTACTGGCCCAACGCTCGCGGCATCGCCGGTCTCGAGTTGCGCAAGCAAATCACTCCCGTTTTGGGTATCGGCGTTGAGGGCGAATGGACATTCAACACTTCCAGCTGGACCGGTTTCAAGAGCAAGAACGTGATTGACCACCAGTTCGTGGGTATGTTCGGCGCTTTGAACCTCGCCAACATCTTCGGCGGCTACAAGGGCACTCCCCGTTTCTGTGAGCTCGAGGCTATCGTAGGTACCGGTTGGAGCCACGCCTACTATCCCAAGGATGTAGCTCCCGACATGAACTCGCTTTACTTCAAGGCCGGTATGAACATCAACTTCAACCTTGGCGAGACCAAGGCTTGGACCTTGTCGCTCAAGCCCGCAGTACTCTGGAGCCTGCACGACGGTTCGAAGCAAATCACCAACTCGTTCAACGCCAACCGCGCTATGGTCGAGATGGAAGCAGGTATCACCTATCACTTCAAGAACAGCAGCGGCACTCACAGCTTCGCTATCTGCCCGAAGCAGTACACTCAGGCCGACCTCGACGCTGTTAACGCTCAGGTTAACGACCTCCGCGCTCAGAACGGCCAGCTCAACAACCGCCTGACCGCAGCCAACGCCCGCATCGGCCAACTCGAGAAGGATCTCGACGACTGCCTCAGCCGTAAGCCCAGCGTGATCACCAACACCAACGTCATCGACAACAGCACCGAGGTTCTCGAGTCGAACGTATTCTTCAAGGTGGGCAAGAGCAACATCACCGCCGACCAAATGCCGAACGTTGAGCGCGTAGCTATCTTCCTGAAGAACCACAAGGACGCTACTGTTGTTATCAAGGGTTATGCTTCGCCCGAAGGCAAGGAGGAAGTTAACATCCGCCTGGCAAACAACCGCGCTCAGGCCGTTCGCGACGCTCTCGTCAACAAGTACAAGATTGCTCCCAGCCGCATCCAAGCAGAAGGCCAGGGCATCGGCAACATGTTCAGCGAGCTCGAGTGGAACCGCGTTTCGATCTGCACCATCAACAATCCTCTTGAGAAGAAATAATCATTGATTATAACTCCCCAACACTGCGCCACCGCCCCTTTGAGAGCGGTGGCGCTTATTTCATCTCAAATCTGCCATAAGGCGCAAAGCAAGCGCAACGAGGTACGTGAGACGAGGGACGAGCAACGGGAACCAAAGAGACAAAAAAAGAGGGATAGTCTCGCGACTGTCCCATTCCTCAAATACACAATTATCTATAAAACAACTATTTTCCTATTTCAAGACTAAACATGAAAGTCGCGATTGCCATTTAAAAATTCGCTAAATCGCTTACTTTCTCGCTACAAAATTACTGCAAAATTGTAAAACAGCAAACAAAATACCAGAAAAAGTAACGAAAAATATACAAACACCCCTATTTTATCGATAAATCGACAGCATATCTTAAAATTCGTCAATTTCCAGCCTCTAATAGAGCGCGGATGGCGACAAAGATAGGCGAAAAGAGCGAAAAATGCAAAAAAACTTAAACGTTACCCCGAAATTCGCAATAAATTATTACTTTTGCTGCTTGTAATATGGCAATAATAGAAATTACAGACTTGAACGAGCCTGGCGTCGACGTCTACTCGTCGCTCACAGAGGCTCAGTTACGCAACCGCCTTGAGCCGGAGCGAGGTGTAATTATAGTCGAAAGCCCCAAGGTGATACACGTGGCGCTCGACAGCGGACTCGAGCCGCTGTCGTTTCTCACCGAGCGTCGCCATCTCGCCGGCGATGCCGCCCCGCTACTCGAGCGTTGCGGCGATGTGCCGGTCTACACCGGCGAGCGGCAACTGCTGGCTGCGCTCACCGGCTATAAGCTCACGCGAGGCGTGCTATGCGCCATGCGCCGCCCGGCGGCACCGAGCGTCGAGCAGGTGTGCCGCTACGCCCGCCGCGTGGTTGTGATCGACGGTGTGGTCGACACCACCAACATTGGCGCCATTTTCCGCTCGGCGGCGGCATTGGGCATCGACGCGGTGCTACTCACGCCCGAAAGCTGTGACCCGCTCAACCGGCGAGCCATTCGAGTGTCGATGGGTTCGGTATTCCTCGTGCCATGGACATGGCTCGACCGACCGGTGGAGGCACTCAGCGAGTTGAGGTTCAAAACAGTGGCCATGGCGCTTACCGACCGCTCTGTGCCTATCGACCACCCCGCTCTCGCCGCCGAGCCGAGACTCGCAATCGTAATGGGCACTGAAGGCGACGGGCTGGCACCGGAGGTGATAGCGTCGACCCACTATGTGGCGCGTATTCCCATGAGCCACAACGTCGACTCGCTCAACGTCGCAGCCGCTGCAGCGGTAGCCTTTTGGCAACTGCGCGCAAGATAAATACTGATTAAAACGCATAAAACAGATAATAATGAATATTTTTAAATACATATCAAGATTTTTCCAATGGGTGCTGATTTTCTTCTTCACATCCAGCATATTGTCGGTGGTAATCCTCAAGTGGATGCCGGTGTACTACACGCCGCTAATGCTCTCGCGCAACTACGACCGCTGGCTAATGAACCGCGAACCGAAATGCGAACATGAGTGGATCGCACTCGAGCAAATCTCGCCATCGATGCCGCGAGCCGTCATCGCAGGCGAGGACGCGCACTTTCTTGAGCATAGTGGCTTCGACTTCAAAGAGATCTACAAGGCTCGCCTCGACGCTCTCAAAGCCGAGGAAAAAGGCGATACCGACTATCGGGCGCGAGGCGCCAGCACCATCTCGCAACAGACCGCCAAAAACGTGTTTCTTTGGCACGGCCGCGACCTGCTGTGGGTGCGCAAGGCTCTTGAGGCTTATTTCACTGTGCTAATTGAGAAAATCTGGGGCAAAGACCGCATAATGGAAGTGTATCTCAACTCTATAGAGATGGGCGACGGCATCTATGGCATAGAGGCGGCGGCTCGCGAGAAACTGCACACGCGGCCTTCGCTCATCAACGACAGCAAAGCTGCTCTAATCGCCGCCACTCTACCTAATCCGCTCAAGCGCGACAGCGCCAAGCCGAGCGCGAAAGTGCGCAAGCGCCAGCGCGCCATCCTGCGTGAGATGCGCTTCGTGCCCGCCCACGAGTGGAGCACCAATTGAGATGGAAGATATGAGATGGAAGATGTTTTCTAAACAAGAAACGAGTAACGAGTAACTAACGATGAGATACTTTCTGATAGCGGGTGAGGCGAGCGGCGACCTGCACGGTGGCCAACTAATTGACGCGCTAAGGCGTGTAGATGCTGACGCCCAATTTGAATTCTTAGGCGGCGATTGCATGGAGCGTGCAGCCGGCACCAAGCCGCTTATCCACTACCGCGACATGGCCTTTATGGGCTTTATCGAAGTGCTTAAGCATCTGCGCTCAATACTCGGCTTTATGTCGCGCGCCAAAGCGGCTATGAGTGCCCGCAGGCCCGACGCGCTCATCCTTATAGACTACCCATCGTTCAACCTGAAGGTGGCGAAATGGGCTCATGGCGAGGGAATTCCGGTCTTTTATTTCATCTCGCCCAAGGTGTGGGCATGGAAGCAATGGCGCGTCAAGGATATAAAGCGCTACGTGAGCCATGTTTTCTCGATACTGCCATTCGAGGTCGAATGGTATCGCCGCCATAGCTACGAGGTGACCTACGTGGGCAACCCCACGGTTGCCGAGGTGGCACAGGCTCAAACAACATTCTCCCCTCGCGAGCGTTTCCTCATCGAGCACAACCTCTCCCCTACCCTGCCCCTGATTGCGATTGTGCCCGGTTCGCGACATAAGGAGATACGCGACAATCTGCCGGAAATGATTGCCGCCGCAAAGCGCCACCCCGACTGCCAAATCGCCATCGCCGCCGCTCCCGCTGTCGACCGCGAGGTGTACCGCCGCGTGATGGGCAATAGCGACATCGCTCTAATTGAAGGTAAAACGATGGAACTGGTGAGCAACGCCCAAGTGGCCATTGTCACCAGCGGCACCGCCACACTCGAGACAGCGGTGATAGGCACGCCACAAGTGGCATGCTACCGTATGAACGGCAGTAAATGGGTGTATCGTTTCTACTCCAAACTCATCCACGGCAAATACGTCACTCTGCCCAATCTCATCGCCGACGCGCCCGTTATCCCCGAGCTGCTATTACACTTATGCAACGCCGACACTATCGACGCTCACCTCTCGCGCTTACTGCCCACCGACAGCCCGGAGCGCGGCAAAATGCTTGACGGCTACCGCACAATGATGTCGAAACTCGGCAACGATGACTGCGCCATCAACACCGCCCGCGCCATAGCCGAAGCATTAAATCCATAACGACATCAAACCTCAACATATTATGCAAATCATTCAACAATATTACTATCGCCGCGGCAAGGTGATGGCAAAAGCCATTATCTACACATTCATCTCGGTGGCGCTCATTGCGTTCGCCATATTTGCATTTGCGCATTGGGAGCTATCGTTTATGTTCAGCGACTGGAAAGGTTGGCTGATGATTATCGTCTATGTATTGATGACTCTCGGCATGGTACTGTCGGCTGTCTACGACTTCGGTAAAGCCTCGCGCGCCGCCAAGGGCATACCTGCGCTAATAGTGGCCAACGACCGATTTGTGCTTTACGACCAGGACGGGACGAGTTGCGATATCAGCTACAGTGAGGTGGACTCGCTGCGCGTCAAGAGCGATTACACCTATCAGCAGGGCACACGCCAATTCCACTTGATAATAACCTACCGCGACACGCTTAACAACGGCAACCGCCGCCGCGTGAGCCTCAACCTCAACGAGCTTGACCGCCACCGCGACGAAATCGAGACCGCCTGCCGCCGCGCCCTTGCCGCAGCACAACACTCAACTTCAATGTTATAAAACGACAACCTCGCAGAAAAATTAGAAAAAATTAACTTGAAATTTGTTGCAATTGAGAAAATTGTTTAAATTTGCCATTTGATAAAAGCGATTATCAAAATATATTTACACCACAATGAGAAGAATTGTATTGTCAATCATAGTATTAACTATTGCTTGGGCGACAATTATCGCTCAAAGCGACGATGTGGCGCTGGGCAAAAAATATTGGGACGAGGAGCTTTACAGCAAGGCTTTGCCACACCTGCAACGCGCCACCGCCGCCGGCGACATCGACAGCAAGGTGCGCCTGGCTTATATGATTTTCACCATGCAGGTGCCTGAATACAGTATGGATCAACAGAAAGCGATACAGATGCTCGACGAGTGCATCGCTGCCGGCTCGGCATTCGCGATGGAGCGCAAAGGATGGTGTGTGATAGCCATGTCGCCCGACACGCGAGAGGATAAGCTGCGTGGTGTAGAGCTCTTTGAGCAAGCGAGCGCGCTTGGCTACGGCCCAGCTACAGCCCGCCTGCGCGCGCTCTATTCCCAGGGGCTGAAATCGCCCGCTAAAGGCAATGTCTACATCGAGCCTAACGACTCACTGGCAATGCACTACACCCGCCTCGCCTACGAGCAAGGCGACCTCGACGGCATCGCTTACATCGGCTACTATATATTTGAGGGGACTCACGGCTACAACAAGGACGAGGATGCCGGCTCGGCACTGCTGATCAAGGCGTGCGATATGAACGAGAAACTGTTTGCCGGCAACTGCCCCGAGCCGGCCTATTGCCTTGTGAATTACTACAAGGCGCATGGCAACGCACCACGGGCAGCATCGCTCAACAAATGGCTGAAGAAATTCTACCCCACGAGATACTGACAATAATTGCTCGTGTTTTAGGCGATTTTCATTTGACATTTAATTAATAATTTATATAAAAATTTGACGATTATGAAATACTATCTTGCAGTAAACGGCCAAACCACAGGCCCCTTCGAGGAGCAAGACCTTTTGGCACAGGGATTGAATAGCGAGAGCCTCGTGTGGGCCGAGGGCATGGCAAATTGGGTTCCGGCGAGCCAAGTGCCGTCGCTGGTAGCGTTGCTCAACGCTCCGCAACAGCAGTACTCAGCGCCTACGCAGTACGACCAACCGCAGCAGCAGTACGCTCAACAGCAAGCCTATGCACAGCAGCAACAGCCCTACGGCCAACAGCAACAGCAGTACGGGCAACAACAGGCTTACGGGCAACAACAGTACGACCAACAGCAACAATACGGTCAGCAGCAGTACGGTCAGCAATATGGCCAGCCGCAACAGTACGGGCAACAGCAGGGCTACGGTCAACAGCAACAGTATGGCCAACAACAGGGCTATGGCCAGCAACAGTACGGTCAGCAGCAGTACGGACAACAGTATGCCGACATGGGGCAGTTCGGCCAACAAGCCAATCAGGCGGCAACGCAAGTGAAGAAAAGCAACGGTGTAGGCATCGCAGGCTTCATTTTAGCACTGTTTGGACTGTTCTTGGGCTGGATTCCCGTTCTGGGCTGGATTTTGTGGCTCGTAGGCTTGATTCTGTCGATTGTCGGCATATTTAAGAAGCCTAAAGGCTTGGCAATCGCCGGCTTGATTATCTCAGTATTCACAGTGATTTTGTATGTGATTCTGGTGTTTGCGGTAGGAATGTCGATGGGGTCATTTTAGCCTCTAATAATTGAACAAGTTATGCAGTATTATATCGCGATTAACAATCAGCAATTAGGTCCATTTCCCGAGGAACAACTCGTAGCAAACGGCATGACAGCCAACACTTTGGTATGGACCCAGGGCATGGCGCAATGGCTACCGGCAAGTCAAGTGCCCGAGCTTGCGACATATCTGACGGGTGGCTACAGCGGCTACGGCGAGGCTACGCAAGCTCTCGGCAACAACTACGGCCGGCAGCATGGCTACGGTAGCGGCTATGGCCAGCAACAGGCCTTCGGCAACGGCTACGGTCAGCAACAAGGCTACGGCTACGGCCAGCAACAGCAAAGCTACGGTAGCGGCTACGGTCAGCAACAAAGCTTTGGCAGCAACTATAACCAACCGTCAAGCGGCTACGGCAGTTACAACCAGCCGCAATACGGCTATAAACAGCAGCCCGAAGGCGAACGCCCCTACAACTGGCTCGTGCCTGCCATAATCTCCATCTTTGTAGGTAACCTGATTTTTGGCTTGATAGCAATGAACTGTGCCCGCAAGGTCAATAGCTACTGGGATGAGGGCGACTATCCGCACGCACGCGGCAATGCCAAGGCGGCTCGTATCCTGACTATTATCGCCTATGTTATAGGAGTCTTCCAACTTATTTTTGTTATTAGTGCTTATTCATAATCAGATTATTATGCAATACTATTTAGCAATCAACGGCCAGCAGGCCGGGCCTTTCGAGGAGCAAGATCTGGTGGCAAACGGTATGACGGCCGACACTATGGTGTGGACCCAAGGTATGGCACAGTGGCTACCGGCCGGTCAGGTGCCCGAGTTGGCAATCTATTTGCAGCAAAGCGCGACCGGTGGCGCCGGCGTCAACTATGCCGCTCCACAGTACTACGGCAACGACTATTTGGCCAACGGCGCTCAACCACAACAACATCAACCCTACTCCTATGCGCCGCCCGAAAATTACCTTACCAAGGCGATACTGGTGACAATCTTCTGCTTCTTCCCAGTGGGCATTCCGGCAATCATTCACGCCGCGCTTGCCAACGGGCACTACCGCAACGGCAATCAGGCCGAGGCCGAGCGCTGCAACCGCTTGGCAAAGAAGTTTATCAAGATTGCCTTCTGGATTGGCATTGGCTACCTCATCCTCGTGTTGATTTACGTGATATTTGTCGCAAGCTTCGCGGCTTCCCATCACATCTTCTAAACGATTCGCAATCAACCTAATAATTAAGGCGACCCACGTAGGTGAGTCGCCTTAATTTATCGGTTGTATGCCCCGGGTGGGACACTGGTACGCACTATTGTTTTACATCATGCCCATGCCGCCGCCCATGCCGGGAGCGCCTGCGGGAACAGGAGCCTCTTCCTTCTTCTCGGCAATCACACACTCGGTGGTGAGGAACATACCGGCAATTGAGGCTGCGTTCTGCAAAGCCACGCGAGCCACCTTGGCGGGATCAATCACACCGGTCTCGAACAGATGCTCATACTTGTCGGTACGAGCATTGTAACAGAAGTCGCCCTTGCCTTCTACAACCTTTTGTACAACCACAGCACCCTCAAGGCCTGCATTGTTCACAATCTGTCGCAGCGGCTCTTCAATAGCGCGGCGAACGATGTTGATACCGGTAGTTTCGTCGGCGTTGTCGCCCTCAAAGTGGTCGAGAGCCTCAAGAGCGCGGATGTAAGCCACACCACCGCCGGGGACGATACCCTCGGCAACGGCTGCGCGAGTAGCGCTGAGCGCGTCGTCCACGCGGTCTTTCTTCTCCTTCATCTCCACCTCGCTCGGAGCACCGATGTAGAGCACTGCCACGCCGCCTGCCAATTTGGCAAGACGCTCTTGCAGTTTCTCCTTGTCGTAGCTCGACTTAGTGATGTCGATTTGCGCGCGAATTTGCGCTACGCGGTCGGCGATAGCCTGCTTGTCGCCGGCACCGTTGACGATGGTTGTATTCTCCTTGTTGACGGTAATCTTCTCGGCGGTACCAAGCATATCGATTGTAGCGCCATCGAGCTTAAGACCTTTCTCCTCACTGATTACGATGCCACCGGTGAGGATTGCGATATCCTCGAGCATCTCCTTACGACGGTCGCCAAAGCCCGGAGCCTTAACGGCGCACACCTTAAGCGAGCCGCGCAGACGGTTGACGACGAGTGTTGCCAGGGCCTCGCTGTCGACATCCTCCGCGATAATAAGCAAGCCGCGGCCGCTTTGTGCGGTGGTCTCGAGTATCGGAAGCATCTCCTTGAGCGACGATATTTTCTTGTCGAAGATAAGGATGTAGGGGCGCTCCATCTCACATTCCATCTTCTCGCCGTTGGTGACGAAATAAGGCGAAATGTAGCCGCGGTCGAATTGCATACCTTCAACCACCTCAACGCGGGTGTCGGTGCCCTTCGCTTCCTCAACGGTAATAACACCGTCCTTCTTCACCTTCTTCATAGCCTCGGCGATGAGTTCGCCTATCTCATTGTCGTTATTGGCGCTCACGCGGGCCACGTTCTCAATCTTATCAAAGTCGTCACCCACCTCTTGCGACTGTGCCTTGATGTTCTCAACAACCTTGGCTACAGCCTTGTCGATACCGCGCTTCACGTCCATGGGGTTGGCGCCGGCGGCAACATTCTTCAGGCCCTCGTTGATGATAGCTTGAGCGAGCACAGTGGCAGTGGTGGTGCCGTCGCCGGCATCGTCGCCGGTCTTTTGTGCAACCTCCTTAACGAGTTGAGCACCGATATTCTGGAACTCGTCCTCGAGCTCTACCTCGCGAGCTACACTCACACCGTCTTTAGTGATGTGGGGAGCGCCGAACTTCTTGTCGAGGATAACGTTACGACCCATCGGGCCGAGGGTTACTTTCACCGCGTTGCTCAGTTGGTCAACGCCTTTCTTGAGCTCTTCGCGAGCCTTAATATCGAATTTTATAAGTTTTGCCATAATTGTACTTTAAAATAATTTATAATGTCTTTCTGACAATTCGCTTCCGTGAATTTGGTTTATTGTAAATTGATTACTCCTCTACAATAGCGAGGATATCGCTCTGGCGCATCATGAGCAACTTGTCGCCATCTACTTCGATCTCGGTGCCGGCATACTTGCCGTAGAGCACGGTGTCGCCCGCTTTCACCACCATTTCTTCGTCCTTAGTTCCGCCTCCCACTGCTTTTACACAGCCTTTCAACGGTTTCTCCTTGGCACTGTCGGGGATAATGATACCACCGGCGGTAACTTGCTCGGCCTGAGCCGGCTCGACCAGTACGCGGTCGCCTAACGGTTTGATTGTCATAGTTCTAATAATTTTATACGTTATTTTATGTTTTAATAATATTTTTCAAGTCGTCACCTTTGTTACTGCATTTTTTGTGCCAACGCCGCCATTGCTGACACCGAGCGACATTTTGTCACCTCCCGTAGCGACACAGTGCCACTTCGTGTCCTCATCCACACCGCGCTCTCAAGTTACTAGGAAAAGGAAACAAAAACACTTTTTTCACCTATTGTTATTAATTTTTCGCTAAAAATTCGTACCTTTGCGGCCAAATTCACTAAAAAATTATAGGTAATAATTATGGCAGAAGTTATTCAAAAGAAACTCAACGACTCGGCGGCGATACGCTGGACAGCGCTCTTGCTGCTTGCCTTGGCGATGTTTTGCTCCTACATTTTCATGGACATACTGTCGCCTATCAAGGACTTGATGCAATCGACCCGCGGCTGGGATTCGACAGCATTCGGCACCATGCAAGGCTCCGAGACGTTCCTGAACGTGTTTATTTTCTTCCTCATCATTGCCGGTATCATTCTCGACAAGATGGGAGTGCGGTTCACCGCCATCCTCTCGGGCGCGGTAATGCTAATCGGCGCTATCATCAAGTGGTATGCCGTAAGTGACTCCTTCGTGGGCAGCAGCCTTGAGACGTGGTTCACCAACAATCTCAACTATATTCCCGGCTTCGACGAGCTGGGCGTGTCGCCGTTCTACGAGGGTATGCCGGCAAGCGCCAAATTGGCCGCTGTTGGCTTCATGATATTCGGCTGCGGCTGCGAGATGGCCGGTATAACCGTGTCGCGCGGTATCGTCAAGTGGTTCAAGGGCAAAGAGATGGCACTCGCAATGGGTAGCGAGATGGCTTTGGCGCGCCTGGGCGTTGCCACCTGCATGATTTTCTCGCCCATGTTCGCCAAGTTTGGTGGCAACATCGATGTGTCGCGCTCGGTGGCCTTCGGCGTTGTGCTGCTGATGATTGCTCTTATCATGTTTATCGTCTACTTCTTTATGGACCGCAAGCTCGACGCTCAAGGTGCCGAGGAGGAGACGGACGACCCGTTCAAAATCAGCGATATAGGCAAAATCCTCTCGAGCGGCGGTTTCTGGCTGGTAGCCTTGCTGTGTGTGCTATACTACTCGGCCATCTTCCCCTTCCAGAAGTATGCCGTCAATATGCTCCAGTGCAATATCGACTTTGTGGAGCCGGCCGCCGACTCGTTCTGGGCCGGCACCACCGACGAGTATATTCAATACGGCCTCACGCTTATCATCGCCGTGGCGTCGTTTTCTTGCAACTTTGTCAAGAAGACCGCCACACGCATCACGCTTATCGTGGTGGCGGTGGTAGCACTCGTGGCATATTGCTGGCTGGGCTTCATGAGGCAAAGCGCCGAGACGGTGTTCGCCGTATTCCCCTTGCTGGCAGTGGGTATCACTCCCGTGCTGGGCAACTATATCGACCACAAGGGCAAGGCAGCCTCGATGCTCGTGCTGGGCTCGCTGCTGCTTATCGCCTGCCACCTCACCTTCGCCTTCGTGCTGCCTGAGTTCAAAGGCAATCAGGTGGGCGGTATAATTGTGGCTTATCTCACCATTCTCGTGCTCGGAGCATCGTTCTCACTCGTTCCCGCATCGCTGTGGCCCAGCGTGCCTAAACTTGTCGACGCGAAGATTATCGGCTCGGCCTACGCTCTCATCTTTTGGATACAGAACATCGGTCTGTGGCTGTTCCCGCTGCTAATCGGCAAGGTGCTCGACGCCACCAACCCCGAAATCACACAAGCTCTGCAAGACGGGACTATGAGCGCCGAGACAGCCGCCACTTCCTACGACTACACGTGGCCGCTGATTATGCTCGCAAGCCTTGGCGTGGCCGCTCTGTTTATCGGCTTCATTCTTAAGATAGTCGACAAGAAGAAGCACCTCGGCCTCGAACTTCCCAACATCGAGAAGAAAGAGAAAGCCGACGACGCCGTCGCCATAGAGGGCTAATGGCTCTCCAAATCACCAATCACAAAGAGGCGTGCCCGCGACAACAATGTCGCGGCGCGTCTCTTAACCTACCTCAATAAGCATATCGAATGATATATCCGCGTAACTTCGAACATACTATCGGTTTCAGCACCGTTCGCGCCGAGATTGCCGCGCATTGCATCAGCGATATGGGCAAGATGTGTTGTGAACAAATGTCGTTCATGACCGACTACGACCTCATTCTCACTCGCCTGACTGAGGTGAACGAATTCCTGTCGCTGGTGACGCGTGGCGTCGACTTCCCGTTGAGCTACTACTTCGATCTGCGGCAAGAGCTTAAAGTGGTCGAAGCTCCGGGCACATACGCCACGGAGCCAACACTGTTCAACTTGCGACGCTCGCTTCGCACCGTGGCCGAGATTGAACGCTTCTTCAAGGGCAACGGCGAGAGCGCCACGCCCTACCCCGCCCTGGCACGCGTGGCGTCGACGCTCAACGCCCTGCCGATGGTGGCAGCCGAGCTCGACCGCGTGCTCGACAGCACAGGTGAGGTGAAGGACAGCGCCTCGCCCATGCTGCACGAACTGCGCCGTGCCATCGCCGCAGCCACATCAAGCGTCTCTGGCATCATGCAACGCATCATTGCTCAGGGGAAAAGTGCCGGTTTCCTTGACAAGGATACCACACCAAGCGTGCGCGACGGTCGCCTGGTGGTGCCTGTAGCTCCAATGAACAAACGCAAGCTGCGCGGCATCGTTCATGACGAGAGTGCCACCGGCAAAACGCTCTTTATTGAGCCGGAGGAAATTGTTGAGACCAACAACCGCATTCGCGAGGCTCAAGCCGAGGAAAAACGCGAGATAGTACGTATCCTCACCGCCGTTACCGACGAATTACGGCCCCACGTGCCGGAGATTCTCACCAATGTGGCTACGCTCGGCATACTCGATTTCATTCGTGCCAAAGCGCTCTTCGCCAGCGATGTGGGCGCCACCATGCCTCATCTCGAGCGCAACAGCCAAGTGGAGTGGTACCACGCGGTGCACCCCGCACTGTTGCTCTCACTGCGCGCGCACGGCAAAGAAGTGGTGCCGCTCAACATCGTGCTTGACGAGCGGCAACGCATCGTGCTCATCTCAGGTCCCAACGCCGGAGGCAAGAGCGTGTGTCTGAAGACCGTGGGAGTAGTTCAGTACATGACGCAATGCGGAGTACTGCCCACCGTCTACGACAACTCTCACCTCGGTATCTACAACGATATTATGGTCGACATCGGCGACCAGCAGTCGCTCGAGGATGACCTCAGCACCTACAGCAGCCACCTGCGCAACATGAAGATGTTTCTGCAACGAGGCAACAGTCGCTCGCTCATCCTCATCGACGAGATGGGGAGCGGCACCGAGCCACAGATAGGCGGAGCCATCGCGCAAGCAATTCTCGAGCAACTCAACGCCCGCAAGGTGATGGGAGTGGTCACCACCCACTACCACAATCTCAAAAACTTCGCACAGGACACCGAGGGCATCGTCAACGGCGCAATGCTCTATGACCGCCAGGCGATGACGCCGCTCTTCCAGCTTTCGATAGGCTACCCCGGCAGCTCGTTCGCGATAGAGATCGCGCGCAAAATGGGCCTGCCCGAGGCGGTAATCAGCACCGCAAGCGAAATCGTCGGGAGCGACTATATCAACCTCGACCGATACCTGCTCGACATCGTGCGAGACCGTAAGTATTGGGAGAAAAAGCGCCACGAAATCCACCTCAAGGAAAAGCGGCTCGAACAGACCATCGACAACTACAACGATCGCCTCGACAAACTTAACCTCGAGCGGCGCAGCATCATCAAGGACGCCAAGCAAGAGGCACGCGACATTGTGTCGCAAAGTAACGCCCGAGTCGAGCAAACCATTCGCGAGATTAAGGAGACGCAAGCCGAAAAAGAGAAAACGCGCGAGCTTCGCGAACAACTCGCGGCATTCAAGCAGCGCCTCGACAGCGAGGAAACATCAGCCATCGAGAGCTTTAAGCCTATAGCCGCACACAAAAAACAACAATCGCCCAAGCCCGCCAAGCCAAAGCCGGCCAAAGCCGCCGCTCCCGAGCTTAAACCTGGCGCCAACGTGCTGCTGAAGGGCTCGGAGACTGTTGGAACTGTTATCTCGCTCGACGAGAAATATGCCGTGGTGGCATTCGGCAACCTCAAGACGCGGGTAGAGACCTCGCGACTGACAGCAACGCTGCGACAAGCCCACACGTCGCCCGCCCCCACCGTGAGCCGCGCTACAGCCGACGAAATCCGTCAGCGACAACTCAACTTCAAGACCGAAATCGACCTGCGGGGCTTCCGCGCCGACGAGGCCTTGCAGGCGGTCACCTATTTTATCGACGATGCGATACAATTCGACTATCACCAAGTGCGCATCCTCCACGGCACCGGCACCGGGGCTCTCAAACAGGCCATACGCCAATATCTCAACACTGTGGCGGGAGTGAAAAGCTATCACGACGAGCACGTGCAGCTGGGCGGCGCCGGCATCACCATTGTGGAGCTGGAATAATAATGGTATGATTTTTGTTATAGAAGTTTAGGAATTAAAGAGTAATTTTTAAATATCGAGATTTAATGTTTTTTGACGACAACGACAACTACGGCGCCGAAAGCGCACATATAGTGCCAATCATCACCGAGATACGGCACATCCCCAAGGAGCCCGACGAGGAAAACTACGACCAACTCATCGAGAAGCTCAAAGATACCATCATCATGCCGCTGCGCAACACTGTGCTGTTCCCCGACATGACGCTGCCTATAGCGGTGTCGCGAAAGAAGTCGATTGACGCCTTGCACGCGGCTCAACGCGAGGGTCGTCAGCTGGCAGTAGTCTGCCAAATTGACAGCACGAAGGAAGACCCGCAATTCGACGACCTCTTCCATGTGGGCACGATGGCAGAAATCATCAAGGTGCTGCAAATGCCTGACGATACCGTGAACGTAATCCTGCACGGCAGGCAAGACGTCACCATCGACACTATTCACACCACCGCCCCCATACTGCGCGGCAGCGTAACTCCACGCTCCTACAACTCTCCCGCCAAGGGCGACAAGGAATACAAGGCGCTCATCCGCTCAATCAAGGACGTGACGCTTAAGATGCTCAAATATTACGAAAACGGCGGCACCGAGTTGGCGTTCGCTATTCGCAATATCGACGACCCGGTTTACCTCATCAACTTCATCGCCAGCAACATCTCCTTCGACTATCATAACAAGCAGAAGATGCTCGACGAGACGGATATCCTCAAGCGCGGCTATATGCTGCACGAACTGCTGCAAAAGGAACTGCAACTGGTAGAGTTGAAGGCGAATATACAATCGAAAACACGAGAAGACCTCTCGCAGCAACA
>JAFVDY010000106.1 GCA_017478265.1 Muribaculaceae bacterium
AAATACTTGAACGACTATGCCCACAGTCGCGGCGTGCGCCTGATGATGCACCACGAGACAAGCTCGAGCATCACCAACTACGAGAGACGGCTCGAAGAGGCTTATCAGCTAATGAACGACTACGGCTACACGGCGGTGAAGAGCGGCTATGTGGGCGACATCATTCCGCGCGGCGAGTATCACTACGGCCAATACATGAACAACCACTACCTGTACGTGCTCAAAGAGGCCGCCAAGCATCACATTATGGTCAACGCCCACGAGGCCACGCGTCCCACCGGCTTGTGCCGCACCTATCCCAACCTGGTGGGCAACGAGAGCGCGCGCGGCCAGGAATATGAGGCGTTCCACGGCTCGAATCCCAACCACACAGTACTGTTGCCGTTCACACGGTTCCAGGGCGGCCCGATGGACTACACGCCCGGCATCCTTGAGACGCGTCTGGCCAACTGGAGTAATGGCGCCAACAACCGCTATGTGCACTCGACGGTGGTAGGGCAATTGGCTCTTTACTTGGTGCTCTGTAGCCCGATACAGATGGCAGCCGACCTGCCGCAGAACTACAAGAAATTTGACGATGCCTTCCAGTTCATACGCGACGTGGCCGTCGACTGGGACGACTCGCGCTATATCGACGCCGAGCCGGGCCAGTATATAACTGTGGCACGCAAGGCGAAGGGTACCGACAACTGGTTCATAGGAGGCAAATGCGACGAAAAAGGTCACAGCGTGAACGTCAAGCTCGACTTCCTCGACAAGGGTCGGAAATATGAGTGCGTGATTTACGCCGACGGCAAAGACGCCCACTACGAGAGCAACCCGGCCAGCTACGTGATCACGCGCAAGACGGTAAAGCAAGGCGACGTGCTGAAGATGAAAGAGGCTCCGGGCGGCGGCTTCGCTGTGTCGCTAATCGCGAAATAAGTATACGAGTAACAAGAAACGAGTAACGAAAAGAAACAATGGTAATGAAAAAACTGATGGCTTGCGCAATAGCGCTGTCGATGGCGTTGCCCATGGCAGCACATTCAACCGAGTTTAACGAGATGATTTACAATCGCGAGTCGACGTCGTTTATGCTCAACACGCTCGACGACGCTCAGGCCGTTACCGTCCGCATCTACAATCAGGGGGCGGGCGGCAAGGCCGTGAAGACGTTGAATTTGAAGCGCGACAAGTTGCGCCACGGCGAGTGGCAAGGCACGGTGAAGGGCGACATGAACGGTAAGTTCTACACCTTCGACGTGAAGTATAAAGGCAAATGGCAGGGCGAGAACGCCGGCACGTTCGCCCGCGCGGTGGGCATCAACGGACAGCGCGGCGCAATTCTCGACCTGGCGAGCACCAATCCCGCGGGCTGGGAGAAGGACTGCCGTCCGTCGATTGAGCCCAAGGACTTGGTGATTTACGAGATGCATCATCGCGACTTCTCGATTGACCCATCGGGCGAATTCGTTAACCGCGGCAAATTCTTGGCGCTGAGCGAGCCTCGCGCGATCGCTCACCTGAAGGCGCTGGGTGTGAACGCGGTGCATATTCTGCCGTCGTTCGACTTCGCGTCAATCGACGAGAGTCGTCCCGAGCTAAACAAGTACAACTGGGGCTATGATCCGTTGAACTACAACGTGCCCGAGGGCTCTTACTCGACCAATGCCGCCGATCCGGCGTGCCGCATTCGCGAGTTCAAGACCATGGTAAAGGCTCTGCACGACGCGGGAATAAAGGTAATTCTCGACGTGGTGTATAACCACACCTACAGCATCGAGGGCAGCAACTTCCAGAAGACGATGCCCGACGCCTACTTCCGCAAGAACGCTGACGGCACCTACAGCAACGGTAGCGGCTGCGGCAACGAGACGGCGAGCGAGGGCATCCTGCGGCTGTATATGCTTGAGAGCGTGAAATACTGGATGGAGGAATACCACATCGACGGTTTCCGCTTCGACCTGATGGGCGTACACGATATTGAGACGATGAACTGTGTGAAGGACGTGGTGCGCAGCATCGACCCGCAGGCGTTTGTCTACGGCGAGGGCTGGAGCGCGGGCTCGTGTGCCTACCCGTATGAGAAACTGGCGATGAAGGCTCATGTGAAGCAGCTGCCGGAGATTGCGGCGTTTAGCGACGACATACGCGACGCGTTGCGCGGTCCGTTCAGCGACGACACAAAGCCGGCGTTCCTTGCCGCTCTGCCCGGCAACGAGGAGAGCATCAAGTTTGGCATCGTAGGCGCGATAGCTCATCCGCAGGTCGACATGACAAAGGTGAACTACAGCAAGGAGCCGTTCGCGCTTGAGCCCACGCAGATGATAGCCTACGTGAGCTGTCACGACGATATGTGCCTTGTCGACCGCTTGAAGGCGAGCATCCCGGGCATCGGTCTCGACGAGCTCATCCGCCTCGACCTGCTGGCTCAAACGGCGGTGTTCACGTCGCAGGGTGTGCCGTTTATGCTCAGCGGCGAGGAGATGCTTCGCGACAAGAAGGGCGTTCACAACAGCTTCGAGAGCCCCGACAGCATCAACCACCTCGACTGGACCAACTTGGAGCGCTATCCACAGGTGTTTAACTACTATAAGGGGCTGATCGCGTTACGCAAGAACCACGGCGGTTTCCGCCTGGGCAACGCCGAGCTGGTGCGCGAGCACTTGGAGTTCCTGCCGGCCGACGACTGCGTGGTGGCATTCCGCCTCAAGGACCTTGACGGGTTTGACACATGGAGCAACATAGTGGTGGTACTTAACGCCAACAATCACGCTATAGAGGTGGCTGTGCCCGAGGGCGACTACACTGTGGTGTGCCGCAACATTTTGATTGACGAGAACGGCATCGACCGCGTAAGCGGCTCAAAGCTGACCGTACCGGCCCAGAGCGCGCTGATTGTGCATAACTGACGGCCGCTATCGCCAACTTTAACACGAATGCTCACAAATTTAACCGTTTGTGGGCATTCGTCGCATTATCACCGCCAGCTCGGAGAGCTCGGAGGGCTCGGAGGGCTCGGAGAGCTGAGCCGGGCGGAGCCGCCGCGACACGCGCCATGGCGCGTCCCTACAGTTTTTGGCGGCACACCGCCTCACATCTTACATCTTACATCTTCCATCTTACATTATTATATATTGGGATCGGTGGGAAGGATGCCGAACTCCTCTTTGAAACATTTGGTAAAGTAGCTTGGGGTAGTGAAGCCTACGCGGTAGGCTATTTCGGCAACGGTCGCGGCTTTGTCGTGTAGGAGTTGGCGGGCTCGTTGCAGTCTCTCTTTGCGGATGTACTCATTTGGAGATAGCCCCGTCATGGCTTTTATCTTTCGGTAGAGCTGTATGCGGCTCATGCCGAGCGCCGCAGCGAGGTCTTCCACTCCGAGGGTGCTATCGGCGTGTCGGCTGTCGAGAGTTTCGGCAAAGCGTTGGATAAATTGTCGGTCGGCTTCGCTTAGCATGGTTGCCGCTTCGGGAGCGAGCCGTCGGTCGCCACCGAGAAGGAGGTCTTTGAGTTGGCGCCTGCTACGCAACAAATTGTCGACTCTGGCGAGCAGCACCTGCGGCGAGAACGGTTTTGTGATATATCCGTCGGCACCGCTCTCGTAACCTTCCACCTTGTGGTGCGACAGTGCTCGTGCCGTAAGTAATATCACCGGAATGTGGCTGGTGGCGATGTCGCTTTTGATGCGTTTCGTGAACTCGAGTCCATCCATCACGGGCATCATCACGTCGGAGATGATGAGGTCGGGGACCGTTTCCCGCGCCACGGCGAGCCCCTGTTCGCCATCGGGCGCTACCGCCACATTGTATCGTCCTTGCAGGATAATTGAGAGGTAGGCTCGTATGTCGTCGTTGTCGTCTACCACAAGCAGTTGCGGGAGTTCGTCGCCGGCATTGCCGTGGTGCGTTTCGTCCTGTGATACGGCGGCCGGCTCGGTAGCCGGTTCCATCTCGGCCTTTATTCGTTCGATGGTGGCGCTGTCGGCATCGCCGGATGGCAGGAGTTTGCCCTGTTGCGCCTCGAGGATTTTGTTGACCAGGGCCGTCAGTTGCTCAGCGTTACGGCTCACAATGGAATAAATGTGGCGTGTTTGCTCTCCGGCACCGGCCATCTCGGGGACCTCACCCAGTTGCTTTAGCGGCCCATCAATCAGGGTGAGAGGCGTGCGCAATTGGTGTGCCACTTGGGTGTAGAACTCAAGCTGGGTGTGGGTTAGTTCCTCCCGTTCGGCGGCAATGCGCGCTCGCTGCTGATAGTAGAGATAAAGCAGCACAAGCAGTAGTACCAGCACGATAATGAGAATGATAAGCAACACTGTGGCGTAACGCTGAGAGTCGAGTTGTGCAAGATAGTTGTCGGCCTTCTTATGCAGATTGTCGAGGAAGACGGACTGGTGCTTGATTTCTTCGGCTTGCAGAAGTATTACGCCGGCATTTTCGGCTGTGACGAGCGCTCCTGTGAGTTTTACCTCCTTGTCGTAGGGCTTTGCGTTGAGAATGGCCGCGGCCACCTCGATAAGTTTTTCGCCGTGAGTGGGATAGATATATGAAGCGTCGAGAATGCTGTCGCGCACCATGCTTATACCGCCTCTATCGCCGGGCAGAGCGTCGATGCCGCTGTAACGCGTAGCGGCGTCGGGCCGGCGCTCGGTGATGGCTCGCCGAGCGCCAAGCGCCATGCGGTCGTTTTGTCCGAACACGTAGTCGATAGGCGCGTTGTTGCTATCGAGATATTGCTTGACGGCGTTGTAAGCGCTTTGTTCGCTCCAGTCGCCCTGCAGCGTAGCTTTCAGTGTGATGCCGGGGTGATCGCGAAGCACGTCGGAGAAGCCTTTATGCCGCTCGATAGCCGGCGACGAGCCTTTTAGCCCCATCACCTCGAGCACAGTGCCGTGTCCGCCGAGTCGGGACACTATAAACTCGCCCATAGAGCGTCCCATCTCATAGTTGTCGGCACCAACGTAGGCAGTGAACTTCTTAGAGCTGGTTTTTCGCTCGAACACGATTACGGGTATGCCTCGGTCGTAGGCGCGGTCGATTGCGGGGCTGATGGTCGAGAGCTGGTTGGGAGCCACAATCAGCAGGTCGATGCCCACATTGAGTAGGCTGTCGATTTGTTGAATCTGTCGTTGGTCACTGTCGTAGGCGGCGGCGAAGCATAGCTCCATATTTTCGTAGGCGTAAGCTCCTACTCGCAGTTCGGCGTTTTGTTTGTCGCGCCAGATGTCGGCGCTACATTGCGAGATGCCTATGCGGTAATGCTTAGGCTTGCTACATCCTGATGCGATTATCAGCAGAGATATAATAAATAAAAGGTTTCGCATATAGTTTCACTGCGCAAAATTTATATTTTTCAATGTTTTGTGGCGACACAGTTACAAACAGTATTTTAAATCGCATTAATAATCATTAATTTTTTAGTGTACGAATGTACGGTGTGGGACTGTGGGTGGGGTTGTGCGCATCCTTCGGCTACGGAGGCGAGTGGCCGTCGCAGACCCACGGTCGCGACCGTGGGTTATCCGTAGTGGGCTGACTGCGTCAGCGCGAGTGTGGGACAGTGGGTGGCACTTTTTTACTCGCATACCTTCGGCATGCTTTTTACGAGATGTGGGTTACCGGTGGCATCGGGGTTTCGCGCATTGCGCTTACCCCGGCCTATGTACTGTTAACCCCTTCGGGGTTTTGATTGATGGGTGGGACACTACACGCGCCTTGGCGCATCCCTACATTTTTCGTTGGTTTTCAATGGATCGCGGCACCCTGGCGACGCATTCGTCGCCCGTACAATTCGCGGGGTGGGACAGTGGGTAGATGATACTTTTATTTA
>JAFVDY010000107.1 GCA_017478265.1 Muribaculaceae bacterium
CGAAATGGACGACAACGACACGCGTAGCGACTATATGTTTACACACTTCACTCTCAACACAGGCGGCGAGCGTCTCACCGGTGGACGACTCTTCATCCAAGGCGAGATGACAGATGGACTACCGCTCAACGACTGCCTAATGAAATGGGACGAGCAGGCTCAAGCCTACACGGCAAACCTACTGCTTAAGCAAGGGCATTATAACTACCAATACCTCTGGGTTCCCGACGGCACATCGGTAGGACAAACTCAACTAATCGAAGGCGACAAGTACCAAACAATCAACGAATACCTAATCTGCCTTTACCACCGACCATTCGGCGAACGATACGACCGCCTAATCGGCCACGCCCTCATCCACTCCTCCAATTAATCCCCCGCAGAAATGTGGTGTGAAATTTGATGTGGTTTTTCTTTGAAATCAAGCGGAAAATTATTATCTTTGCGGTCGATTAAGCGACGTTTTTGTCACATTTTTAGATAACTTATATTAAATCAATAATTTAATAACAAACGAAATGGCATTTTTAACTAACGACAAATTGGTCATCGTCGGCGCTGCCGGCATGATTGGTTCCAACATGGTACAAACGGCCCTCATGATGGGCTTGACCGACAACATCTGCCTCTACGACGTGTTCCCTCCCACTGGTGTAGCCGAGGAAATGCTCCAGAGCGGCTTCGACAACGTTAAAATCACTTCTACTACCGACGCCAAGGAAGCTTTCACTGATGCCAAGTATATTATCTCCAGCGGTGGCGCTCCTCGCAAGGAAGGTATGACGCGTGAGGACCTGCTCAAGGGCAACTGCGAAATCGCCGAAGGCCTGGGTAAGAACATCAAGGAGTTTTGCCCCGACGTTAAGCACGTGGTGATCATCTTCAACCCAGCCGACCTTACCGGCCTCGTAACTCTCCTCTACAGCGGTTTGAAGCCCGGACAGGTTACTACTCTCGCCGGACTCGACACCACTCGCCTGCAAAGCGCTCTCGCCAAGAAGTTCGGCGTTATGCAGAGCGAAATCAAGGGCTGCGCTACTTATGGCGGACACGGCGAGCAAATGGCAGTGTTCGGCAGCCATGTTGAAATCGCGGGACGTAAGCTTACCGACATTATCGGAACTCCCGAGTTCCCCGCCGAGGAATGGGAGCAGATGAAGAAGGACGTTACTCAAGGTGGAGCCGCCATCATCAAGCTGCGCGGACGTAGCTCGTTCCAGAGCCCGTCTTACCTCTCGGTTGAGATGATTCGCTCGGCTATGGGTGGTGAGAAATTCCGCTTCCCCGTTGGCACCTATGTCAACAACGAGAAATACGACCACATCATGATGGCTATGGACACCACTCTCGATGTCAACGGCGCTTCCTACAAGGTGCCCCAGGGTACTCCTGAGGAGAACGCCAAGCTCGACGCCTCTTACGCTCACCTCTGCAAGATGCGCGACGAACTCGTAACTCTCGGCATCGTGCCCCCCATCAGCGAGTGGAATAAAATCAACCCCAATCTCTAATCTGTTGTAACACAAAAGAATACGTAAAAAGCGGTGCCTCCTTCGTGAGGGACACCGCTTTTTTTCTACGCTCTATTTGTTGTCGTAATGACCGTAGGCCGTAATCACAATCACCACCACACGGTCGTCAATTATCTCATAAATCAGCCTATGTTTGCGCGTAATCCTACGGCTCCATTTCCCCGCGAGATTGCCCGTCAGACGCTCCGGCCGCCCCGTCCCCGTAGCCGGATGTTGCTTAAGCTAAAATGACATAGTCCGTTTGGCAACAAGCGAGCCAAAAGCATTTAAAAAGGCTAACCAATTTATTGAAGAGCTTGGGGTTGTAAAATCACTCTATACTGCATAGCCCATTCTTTTAAGGAACGAGGTTAAATCCTCGTTTGGATACATTTCTACTCCAGGCCCTTTCGCAGCCTCCTAATATCTCCACCAAAAAATCATCTCTCAACAACCACAGCGCCGTGGCGGCTCATGTCGTGGTAGGGTAGGGCGATGGTGTCGAGTTGGCGTCGGAACTCGTCTCGCTCGCTGTGATAGATATCTCCGGCCAGCACGTATCGCTTGGTTTTGAACAGGCGACGCAATGTGGCCACATCGCCGTGGTAGCGCTTGGTGACGATGAGCATGTCAAGCTCAGGCGGTGTGCCGCGCAATGTGGTGCGTTTCCAGCGTCCGCCTCCCACGGCCATCATCTTCTTCCCTTCGAGCATGGCGAATGGCGGATTGAACACGCCGCCGGGCACCGCCACTCGCGCCGTGTCAATAGCCACAATGCTCTCGATGCGCCGGCGAGCCATAAAGGCGGCATGGCTCATGCGGAACGCCTCGGTGTCGACACTGTCGGCGCCGGCGTTAGGCACCCATAGCCATGCCCGATGGTCGCGGTAATATAAGATTGGCGTCGATTGCGGGGAATTGAAGATTACAAGCCCGGCGCGGGGTGTAGTCAGTTCGCTGTAAATGCCGTGACCAAGCATGAGAGGCACCATCGCGAGCGACCATAGCAAGTAGCGACGCCTGTTGCTGTAACCCCATGCAGCTATCAGAAGTAGCGCCACAAAGTAGAGGATAACCACAGCTCCACTAACGTCGAACCCCATGCTCGCATGAAGCCCCAGACTATTGACACTCGTCACCACCCATTGCAAGGCGTCGTACATCGCCTCAAGCACAGTCTCGAGCCATTGCAGTTCCACTTCGCATAGCGTCAACAACATAAAGAGAACTCCTGCAACCATAAACACCGGAAACACAGGCAGAATCAGTGCGTTGGCGACCACAGCGCCTCCGTAGTTGATGTTGTGGAAATAATAGGCGCTGAGCAAGAGTGTCGACACTGTAGCCACCATCGTAGTGGCTATGGTCGTGTATATTACGGCGAGCCAATGGCGCGATGGGGCATACTCTTTAATCTTCTCGGAGAATAAGAGGATAAACATTACTGTTGTAAAGCTCAGCTGGAAGCCGGCATTGAATAGCGACCCGGGCGCGAATGTTAAGATTATTATTGCCGCCATAGCCAGCGAGTTGAGCGGCACAGCGCGGCGGTGTAATAGAAGCGGTGATACCACGAATGCGAACATCAGCGTGGCTCGTACCACTGAGGGGGATAGCCCCGTGAGCATATCGTATCCCACCAGTAGCGCAAGTGTAATCACGAGGCGGAGCTTGCGTAGCCGTAAGTAGTCGAGCGGAAAGAGAAAGAAGTATATCATCATTGCTATGATGCCAACGTGCAGTCCGCTAAGCGCCAGCACGTGAGCCACGCCGGCCGTGGCGAACTCTTGCCGCGTCTCGGGTGCAATAAATTCATCATTGCCAAGCAGAAGAGCTACAAGGAAGTATTGCACCTCATGGTCGAGGCGGGTCGAAAGAATAGCCACTTCGGCTGCTGAGCGCATGCGGTCGAGCCGGTTCGTCAGCGTAGGTCGTTCGCCAATGCGTGTCCATTGCCACTGCTCCAAGTGCTGGTTGTAGATTACGCCACGGCCGCGCTCGATAGCGGCGTAATCAGTCTCGTCGGGGTTGCCTTGGTTGGCGATAGGCTCCAATTGTGCTCGCCAAGACAGCAAGTCGCCCGCTTGCAGTGTGTAGTCACAGCCGCGAGTGGTTAGCTTGACGGTGACGCCGCGCCCCGAGAGGTCCTCATCATGATTGCCCTCATAACGGCTGAGAAGCTTTACCCGCATATCCATCGACTTCGTGCCCCAGCGGATACTCTCCACCCGCCCAGTGAGCGTGCCCTCGCCGAGTGCCGACTGTGGCAACTCCGCCGGCTCATGCAGCCAGGTGAGCCACATTGCCATCGCCATTATCGCTGTCGCAAGCATAGGATAGCGCCATAGCGTCAAGCGCCTGCGACCCGACGGAGTCGCGATTGCCCATTCGCACGCAAAAAATAGCGCCAGCGTGGCGGCAAGCACCACACCGGCGATTATCGGCACTTTCACGCGACTGCCGACAATTATACCCGCTATCATGGGAAGCAATAGCCTCAATGCCGGAACGCGCGAAAACATAACTCAATTCAAGATAGACCCGTTTTCAAAAGCCCACATCACGCGGAGTGGCTTACTGATTCCAAATCTCGTAGCTCTGAAACGCCTGCAAAAGCAACATCTCCAAGCCATTCTTAACCTTCGTTCCCTGCTCACGAGCCAAACGCATAAACTTAGTCTCGTTAGGATTGTATATCAAATCATATGCAAGATGGTCGGGCGTAAGGAAGCGGAATGGGAAATCGGGCGTCAGGTCGACGTGCGGAAACATCCCCACCGGCGTAGCGTTCACCACCAGCAGGTGATCGTGCACCATCTGTCGAGTCAGCTCCTCGTAGGTGGTGGTGTCGGCACTCTTATGTCGCGATACATGAGTGACAGGAATGCCAAGCTTCTCGAGCGCTACCGTTACCGCCTTCGACGCTCCGCCTGTGCCCAGCACCAGCGCGCGCACGTTAGCGGGATTGCGCAGAGCCTCTATCGTCATCCCGAAGCCGGTAACATCAGTATTATAGCCTTTCAACCGCAGGTTCTGATCACTTTCGCCGCGCATAAATTTGATAACGTTTACGGCACCGACCGATGCCGCGCTTTCGTCCATCTCATCCATATAGGCTATCACCTGCTCCTTATATGGAGCCGTTACGTTCAGCCCGTTCAAGCGGGGATATTCGCTTATAATTTCCATCAACTGACCGATATCCTCTATCTCAAAGTTGATATAACGGGCGCTTATGCCCTCCGCCTCAAATTTTGAGTTGAAGTAGTCTATCGAAAATGAGTGCTCAAGCGGGTAGCCAATAAGCCCGTAAAGCTTTTCTGCGTCATGTATTGTGGCCATAATATCTGAATTTTTGTGAAAAATTTCACAAAAATAGTACTTTTATTTTATTTATTTCAAAAAAAATCTTCAAAAATGATAGAATAAACACTTTTTTTTATAATTTTGCATGTTATGTAATCGAAAAACGACAAAAAACTTAAATAAATTAAGATGAAATCAATCCTGTCAAAGAATGTTATAATCGGTATTACAATAATTGTCGCTTTAGGTCTGCTTTACTGGGGCATCGAGTTTCTTAAAGGTATTAACCTGTTCAAGCCCGTAAACTATTATCAGGCTCGATTCGAGCAGGTCGACGGCTTGAATGTAGCGTCACCGGTCACCATCAACGGTTTTAAGGTGGGACAGGTAAGCGAAATTCGTTTCGACTATGAGACTAATCAAATCCTTGTCGAAATGAGCATGGATAAAAATTTGAAAATTCCTGTAGGCTCAACCATCTCGCTCGCCAGTAGCTTGATGGGCTCGGCTGGATTGGAACTTAACCTAAGCAAAAACCCGGCTTATATGAAAGTGGGAGATGTAATCTCGTCGAACGTGCAGACGGGACTTATGGACCATGTTAGCGACGATGTGCTACCACAAGTGTCGGCTATTTTGCCAAAGGTCGATAGTATAATGGGTAATGTCAATACCCTTGTAGGCAATCCGGCTCTGCACACCTCGGTGTCGCGTCTTGATGGTATTACGGCTCAGCTCGCGCAAAGTTCGCAAGAACTAAACACTCTCATTCGTCAGCTCAACACTCAGGTGCCCGGCATTATGAATAATGTGAACTCCTTCACCGGCAAGCTCAATACATCAGGCGACGATATTAATCAAATGACGGCGCAATTCAAGTCATTCCCTATCGACTCAACGCTCAACAACCTCAACTCAACCGTGGCCAATTTGCAACAACTCTCAGTGCAACTCAACAATCATCTTAATAGCAAAGACTCGAGCCTTGGACTACTTCTCAACGACAAGCAATTATATCAAAACGCGTCGAACAGTCTCAACAGCCTTGACTCGCTATTGCAAGATGTTAAAAAGCACCCGAGCCGTTATATCAACGTAAAAGTGTTCTAATGTTTATTACCTCGAAATGCTTATTTAAAATTATTTCAAATAAAATGTTTTTTCGCGTTTTTTGTAATGAATTTTAGAAGATGGCATTTTATAGCAAGTTATGGAAACCTTACGTATAGCTATTACTTGATGTTGAAGTAAAACTTTAAGATGTTAAAGAGCTGAAAATTACTATATTGATGCGTTGCTCTATTCGAAATAATAGTGTTTTTATGTAACACTTTTATAACTGACTAAAAATCAATATTGTTATAATTATTTTATAAATTCCAAATAATTTTGCCACTTTTTTATAAAAAAAAATGTGTGCAATTTTGTACTCCCGAAAGGCGCTATTTGGCGCTTTTTTTAACGAGAAATAAATGGACAAAAGCGCTTTAGCGCATTATGAGACGATTACGTGATGATGACTAATAAGCACGATATTGAAATGTGGGACAAATGCCTTGAGATTATCAAGAATAATTTGGAGCCGGAGCAATTCAAAGCCTGGTTCGCACCCATCGTCGCGCTTGATTATAAGGACAATCGTCTTACCCTACAGCTACCTTCGCAGTATTTCGTCGAGCATATCGAGACTCATTATTATAAATTGCTCGGCGCTACACTCAATCGCGTCTACGGACCTCAGGTAAAATTGTTCTATAAGGTAGACGTCGTAGGCGGTGAGCCTTCGTCGAGCATTACCATGCAGAAGGATAATATGAGCTCTGTAGTAGGGGAGAAGCTGACGAGACAAACGCAGCAACCGGCCAATCCTTTCGCTCGAACAGAACTTGCTGACATTGATCCGCAGCTTAACCCAAAGTACACCTTTGAGAACTATTGCGGAAGCATGAGTAACAAACTCGCCGTGAGCATTGGTAAGGCTATCGCTGCCGACCCAAACTGCAAAACGTTCAATCCTTTGTTCGTGTTCGGTTCTACAGGCGTAGGCAAAACCCATCTCATTCAGGCAATCGGTATTAAGATAAAGGAACTGCGTCCCGCTACACGCGTGCTCTATGTAACCGCGCGTGTGTTCGAAAGCCAATACACAACAGCTGTGCTCAGTAAGAAGATTAACGACTTCATCAACTTCTACCAGAGCATCGACGTGCTTATTGTCGACGACATTCAAGAGCTCGCGGGAAAACAAGGAACGCAGAACACCTTCTTCCATATCTTCAACCACCTCCACCAGAACCAAAAGCAACTCATCCTCTCGAGCGACTGCCGGCCTGCCGATATGGACGGCATGATACCGCGCCTGATTTCACGCTTCAAGTGGGGAATGACGGTCGAATTGCAGAAGCCTGACTATGAGTTGCGGCGAGAAGTGCTTGAGATGCGCGCTTCACAAGATGGTCTAAGCATTCCCGCGCCAGTACTCGATTTCATTGCAACTAATGTTACAGAAAGCATTCGTGAGCTAGAAGGAATAGTGGTCGCGTTGCTCGCGCATGCCACCATGCTCAACCAAGAGATTACCCTCGACCTTGCGGCGGCTGTTATTGGCAATTCGGTAAAGTTGAACACGCAGCGCGAAATCACATTCGATGTAATTGTCGAGACTGTAGCAAACTACTATAACATCGACAGCGACTTGCTATACGGCAAATCGCGTAAACGTGACATAAGCGACGCGCGACAGTTAGTGATGTATCTCGCTAAGACCGAAACGGCTCTGTCCTCAACCAACATCGGGCTACGCCTATCGCGCGACCACGCCACAGTTTTGCACGCGTGCAAGCAAATCGAGCAACGCCTGTCGTTCGACAAGCAGTTCAACAACGATCTTGAAAAAATAATGGCGCAATTTAAATAACAATAATATCGGTAATTCTATTGTTCATAATATTCGCGAAATTTTATTTGTTAGAGGAATGGCTATCGCAGCGGTGCGGTGGCCATTTATTTCTAAAATAATTCGTTGGTTTTAAAAAGTCTCTAAAAATAAAAGTCGTCCTATGATTTTTGATTTGGATAAGTTGGAGGAACACTGAGTCACAACAGGAATAGTGTAAGAATTTTGAAATATTTGATGGTTGAAATCAAAAAAAATGCTAATATTTGGTGAAAATAGATTACTTTAATCATTTATGAGTATTTTTGCATCAATGGTTGCTGCCATTAAGCATACGCAATCATGTGAAATGGACAATAACTTTTAAAAATGAACGATTATGATATTATCAACAACCCCAACAATCGAAGGCCGCGCCATACTCGAATATAAGGGCGTGGTGACTGGCGAAACGATAATCGGCGCGAATGCCTTTCGTGATTTCTTTGCAGGTATAAGAGACATCGTGGGCGGTCGTGCTGGCGGATACGAGAAGGTTTTGCGTGAGGCAAAGGATACCTCAATGCAGGAGATGGTGGAAAGAGCGCAACAGCTTGGCGCCAATGCGGTGGTAGGTATCGACATCGATTATGAAACTATCGGATCTAACGGCTCAATGCTGATGGTGGCAACAAGTGGTACGGCCATTGTAATTTAAGCTGGTAATCAAAAGCAAATTGGAGAGCGTCAATTCAGTGGTATGGATTAAGGAACTTCACATGCCCAAAAAGCTGTGGCAACGCGTCTCGTTTTACCTCGTAACCATAACGTCTGGCGTTGGAAAAACTGAATATTATTGAGTGCGGCTAAGGTCAAACCTTAGCCGTGCGTTTTGTTGTTGTAATTAGTGTATGCCCTAAAGTCATCGTGGCTCCCGGTGGGTGATAAACTCCAATATTTGTGATTATCTGGTTAATGCCACTGAAAATGCGACGCGCATAGTTTATTACGGAACATCGTCTTTACAAGGATGGAAGTGTTGAGCGGTAGACGGGGCTCGAACCCGCGACCTGAAGCTTGGGAAGCTTCCGCTCTGCCAACTGAGCTACTACCGCATATTTATTTCTCGTTCTACGCTCTTAGTGCTCAATCTTCTTGATGAGCGTTACGCTATCGATGTCGATATTGTTGATGATACGGCACACGTAGGTGACCTCTATGCTGTCGTCAATTTCGCTATGGTAGCGAAATTCGCTCGGAAGATAGGAATATTCAAACTCGAGCGTGTCGCCTTCGGTCGTGCGTATGGTTACACTATTGCTGGCGCCATCGAGAACGATGCCGCGAGCTACCTTCATGCTATCGGCTGCCGGCTTTAACAGTGCTGTGTCGATAGTGTCGCTCACAACGCTACTATCGTCACCGCCACTGCACGATGAGCACGAAGTGTTGGTCGTCACAAGTGCTGTAGTCAGCAATAGGGCTACTATGGGAATAAATATTTTCTTCATTTATAGCGTCTTATATTTGAGCAACAATGAAATTAGTGTTATAATCGCTGCAAATTTACTCCATTTGCGTCAACTGTGCAAGCATTTCACGATATTTTTGCCCTTGTTTCGTGCTTGGTAATAATATTGAAATATCGTACATCAATCAGTCTAGCATACCATAGCAAGCTTACTTATCGAATATTTTTAAAAAAGTAAGGGCTGTCGATAAGCCTTTCAGCTGCACGACAGCGCCTTAGTTGTTTAGTGAGGTAAGTTTCTCGCAGTTGCGGCTTCTCTCGCGTATAGTGTAGGAGAGGCCGCTTGGTGGGATTGCTCTGTATTACTGAGCAGCCTTGGCCTTCTCAACAATTGCCTTGAAGGCGGCGGGGTTGTTCATTGCCAGGTCGGCGAGCACCTTGCGGTTGATCTCAATACCTGCCTTGTGAATCAATCCCATCAACTTCGAGTAAGAAAGCTCCTCCAGACGTGCGGCAGCGTTGATACGCTGAATCCACAGCGCGCGGAAGTTGCGTTTCTTGTTCTTACGGTCGCGATAAGCATAGGTAAGGCCCTTCTCCCAAGTGTTCTTGGCAACGGTCCAAACGTTCTTGCGAGCGCCGAAATAACCTCTTGTAAGTTTAAGAATCTTTTTACGTTTAGCTCTTGAAGCAACGTGATTTACTGATCTTGGCATTTTTTTAAATACTGAATTGTGAACGTTAGCGGCGGCGTTGTCGCCCCTTTACTTGGGCTTCATGCGCTCTTGGGTGCTAAACATTCTGTTAATAAAAAATGATAAAAAACTCTTGTTAGTGATTAAAAAGAAAACTCAGCGGTTAAAGAAATCATTTCTTTACGAGAAGCTCGCGAACGCTGTTGATGTTGGCCTTATCCACAATCGAAACGTGGGTGAGGTTACGTTTTTGCTTCTTGGTCTTCTTAGTCAAGATGTGACTCTTGTAAGCATGCTTTCTCTTAATCTTTCCTGTTCCGGTAAAGGTGAACCTTTTTTTGGCACCGGAATTAGTCTTAACTTTTGGCATTTTTTGTTTGTTTTAAAAAAATTGTTATTAATTAGTGGGATTAGGTACTTACCAAACCTAATGCCCTTCTTTTCAAGTGAGTTGGTTGTCCAATTGGGCTTTACGGCTTATTCGGCCTCGGTGGCCTCTGGAGCTTCGTTCGCCGGAGCGTCAACAGGCTTATTGTCAGTCTCTTTCTTCTTGCCTGTTTGCTTCTTAGGCGAGAACATGACAGTCATGCGTTTGCCTTCGAGCACGGGCATTTGGTCGAGCTTGCCGTAGTCCTCAAGGTCGTTGGCAAATCGTAGCAGCAACACTTCTCCTTGCTCCTTGAAGAGGATTGAGCGCCCCTTAAAGAACACGTAGCTCTTCACTTTCGCGCCTTCCTTCAAGAATTGGATGGCGTGCTTAAGCTTAAAGTTGTAGTCGTGCTCGTCGGTTTGCGGTCCGAAGCGTATCTCCTTTACCACCACCTTGCTTGCCTTCGCCTTTTGTTCTTTTTGACGTTTTCGTTGTTGGTACTGGTACTTCTGGTAGTCCATTATCTTGCACACCGGCGGTTGCGCCATCGGAGCAATCTCAATCAAATCGAGCTCTTGGCTTTCAGCGATTTTCAATGCTTGAGCAATCGGGTAGATGCCTTCGGTGACGTTGTCGCCAACGAGGCGCACCTCGGAGGCTCGTATCTCATCGTTGATTGCGAGCTCTTCTTTGTCGTTGTTTTTGCCGCGTTGGTTGCGGTTGCGGTTGCGTGCGCCGGGCGCAGGCGTGTTGGGCTTTTTAGGCCCTGACCAATAGGGTTTCTTTACCATTAAAAACGTCTAAATTTTAATCATTTCTTTCACTTCTTGGGTGATTTCGGCTGCAAAGGTAGTAATTTTTTTCAAACCAAGGTCAATTCCACCCTGTTTTCTTACCGAAACTTCTTCATTTGCAGCTTCTTTTTCTCCCACAATGAGCAAATAGGGGATGCGTTTGAGCTCATTGTCGCGTATTTTTCGACCGATTTTCTCGTTGCGGTCGTCCACAATTGCTCGCACATCGTTGTCGTTGAGGAAGTCCTCCACTTTATGAGCGTAATCGTTGTATTTCTCGCTGATTGGCAGCACCACCACCTGGTCGGGCGCGAGCCACAGCGGCAATTTACCGGCGGTGTGCTCCAGCAGCACTGCTATGAAGCGCTCGAGCGAACCGAAAGGTGCGCGGTGTATCATCACCGGGCGGTGCTTTTGGTTGTCGGTGCCTGTATATTCCAGTCCAAAGCGTTCAGGCAGGTTGTAGTCCACCTGGATTGTGCCCAGTTGCCAACGGCGGCCCAAAGCGTCCTTCACCATGAAGTCGAGTTTGGGGCCGTAGAATGCGGCTTCGCCTTCTTCTTGGCGAGCCTGCAGGCCTTTTTCGGCGCATGCCTCGATGATGGCGTTCTGTGCGAGCTCCCAGTTCTCGTCGCTGCCGACGTATTTTTCTCGGTTCTTAGGGTCGCGCAGCGAGATTTGTGCCTCATATTCAAAGCCGAACACGCCCAAAATGTGGTTGATGATGTCCATTACATTCAGGAACTCGCCTTTCACCTGCTCGGGTGTGCAGAAGATGTGAGCGTCGTCCTGGCAGAAGCAGCGCACGCGGGTCAAGCCGTGGAGCTCGCCGCTCTGCTCGTAGCGGTAGACGGTGCCGAACTCGGCTAAGCGCAACGGCAGGTCGCGATATGAGCGGGGTGCCGTGCGATAAATCTCGCAGTGGTGAGGGCAGTTCATCGGCTTGAGGAAGTATTCTTCGCCCTCCTCGGGGGTGTGAATAGGCTGGAACGAGTCCTTTCCGTATTTCGCGTAGTGGCCCGAGGTCACGTAAAGCATCTTGTTGCCGATATGCGGAGTGACCACCTGCTGGTAGCCGTATTTCTTTTGAATCTTTGCCAGATAGTCTTGCAAGCGGTTGCGCAATGCGGCACCCTTCGGCAGCCAGAGCGGCAGACCTTGCCCCACGTTGTGGGAGAAGGCGAAGAGTTCCATTTCCTTGCCGAGCTTGCGGTGGTCGCGCTTCTTCGCTTCCTCGAGCAGTACGAGATACTCGTCGAGCATCGATTTCTTGGGGAACGAGATGGCGTAGACGCGAAGCATCTGTTTGCGGGTCTCGTCGCCGCGCCAGTAAGCGCCGGCCAGCGACAGCACTTTTACGGCCTTGATAGGAGCCGTGTTGGGAATATGCGGGCCGCGGCACAAGTCGGTAAACGCACCCTGCGTGTAGGTGGTGATGGTGCCGTCCTCGAGGTCGTTGATTAATTCAAGCTTGTAGGTCTGGCCGTGATCGCCGAAGAACTTGAGCGCGTCGCTCTTGCTGATTTCGCGGCGGGTCACTTCCTCTTTGCGGGACACTAGTTCGGCCATTTTTTTCTCGATTTTGGGGAAGTCGGCTTGAGTAATCTCGTGTTCGCCCGGATCGATGTCGTAGTAGAACCCGTTCTCGATAGCCGGACCGATGCCGAATTGTACGCCGGGGTAGAGCTCTTGCAATGCCTCGGCCAGCAAGTGAGCCGACGTGTGCCAGAATGCGTGCTTGCCCTCGGGGTCGTCCCACTTGAATAATTTTATCTCGCTGTCCTCACAAATGGGGCGAGACAAATCCCACTCCTCGCCGTTGACGCTCGAAGCGAGCACCGCGCGAGCAAGGCCGCTACTGATGCTCTGAGCCACCTCGAGAGGAGTTACTCCACTCTCAAATTGTTTTACACTTCCGTCAGGAAATTTAATGTTAATCATAAAACTTGATGTTACAGTTTTTAGTTAGTATTCCGTGCCATACAAAAGCACATTATTACACACAATCAATCGGCAAAGTTACTGCTTTTTGCCGTCGCTGCCAAATTTATGGCCAAAAAAAATGAAAAACAGTAAAAAATAGAGAATTTAGAGCTCCGATTTCAGGGATTCTCTAAATTCTCTATTGTGAATTGAGTGAATGTCGCGGGGCTTACTTCAGCTCGCGCAATAGCTCGTCGACTGCTGTTTTGAGCTGTCGATCTTCACCTTGTACCACCGTCTGCGGGTCGTTTAGGATGAGGATGTCGGGTTCAAGCTGACTGTTCTCGAGGTATTCACCTTGAGCTGTGAGGTAGCCGATGATGGGAATGCCGAACAGCATCGAGTCGTCCTGAAGGTCTTCCCACGATACGCTCGTCATAGTTCCCGGCACCGGAGCGCCAACAAGTTTGCCTATTCCGTCGTGCTTATACACCCAGGGTGTGCCGTGAGCGTTGCTATAGTTGGCCTCGCATTGCAGCATAATGCTCGGCTTGTTCCATCGGCGCGATGGCATATCGCATGCTGCTCGTCCGCGAATCACCTGTGTGAGATATTTCTTGCCGCTGAAGAGCACTTCGATGTCCTCGTGTAGGCGGCCGCCGCCGTTCCAGCGGGTGTCTATCACGATGCCTTCGCGCTTATTGTATTTACCCAGCACTTGGCTATACACCTCGCGATAGCTGGCGTCGTTCATCGCCTTTAGGTGGACGTAGCCTAAGCGTCCGCAGCTAAGACTATCGACAATGCGTGCGTTGCGAGCCACCCAGCGCTTATATAATAATGTATTGAGTGCCGAATTGGAGATGGGTTTCACCACCTCGTCCCAGCGCTCGCCACTCTTGGGGTTGTAGCATGAGATGAGGGTCTTTTTGCCCACAGTGCCGTTGAGCAGGAGGGTGTAATCATTCTCGACGGTGATGGGCTCACCGTTGATTTTCTCGATAATGGTACCAATCTTAACCTTCGACTTCGACTTGTCGAGCGGCCCGCCGGTCACTACCTCGTCCACTTTCAGTCCCTTGCCGGTGTAGTTCCAGTCGTAGATGAGAGCCAGTTGACCTGTGGCCTCGCTGCCTGCGGGGTAGTAGTGGCCGCCGGTGTGCGACACGTTCAGTTCGCCGAGCAGTTCGCTGAGCAGCTCGGCGAAGTCGTAGTTGTTGTTGATATGTGGCAGGAATTTGCGATAGTTGTCGCAGTTCTGCTTCCAGTTCACTCCGTGGTAGTTGAGGTTGTAGAAGCGTTTGTCGATTTGTTGTTGCACGTGGTTGAACATATACTCGCGTTCGGCGGCGAGGTCCATTTTCATCACGGCGTTGTAGCTGATGCTCTTGAGCTTGTCGCTCGACACGGTGAGTTTTTGCATCGTCGCGCTACCGAGCAGGAAGAGGGCCTTGCCGTCGGCGCTCGGCTCGATGTTGGCCCATTTCGAGCCGGTCTTGTCGAGCAGCTTGGTGGAGTGCTTACGCAGGTCCATCTTCCACAAGTCATATCCTTTCTCGAAGGCGCTCAGGTAGTAGAGGCTCTCGCCGTCGCTTGTGATGTAGGCGCTGGCGATGTCGCTCGAGTTGGGCGTGACGCGCACGATGCGGTCCTCGATGCCGCGAAGCTCAACTTCGATGTCTTTCTTCTTCGAGTCCTTCTTTTCATCCTTTTTAGCGTCTTTCTTTTCGTCCTTTTTACCATCCTTCTTTTCGTCGCCATCTTTCTTTTCGGCTTTCTTCTCGGCGTCGGCAAGCAGTTCGGCGTCCTCCTTGTTGAGGTTGTATTTGTCGAGCGCGGCTTGGTTGAGGAACACCAGCAGCACGTCGCTCTGGCTGCCCCACGAGGCGTGAGAGCGCATGCCATAGCGGTTGCTCAGGTAGAGGATGGCGTTGCCGTCCATCACGAAGCGCGGACGCTCGCTGAAGTAGGCGCTGGCGGTGATGTTGAAGATTTCGCCTCCGCCCTGTGAGCTCACCAGGCCGATGTCGGTGTAGGGGTCGCGTTGGTTGCCGATAAACTCGAGCGTAAACCATTTGCCGTCGGGCGACCACTCATAGTAGAACCCGCCGTTGGTCTCATACCACGTCGAGCCGTCGGTGATTTGGCGCACCTTGCCGCTCTTAAGGTTGAGCACTTTGAGCTTGGTGCGGTCCTCGATAAAGGCGAGCTCCTCGCCGTCGGGCGAGAATTGCGGCATGGTTCGCTCGACGGTGGTCGAGGGCAGTAGGATTTCCTCTTTTATGAGTGTGGCGTTGGGGAAGTTGGGGTCGTCGTCGCGTTCGATGGTGGCTTTCACCAGTTGCCAGTTGCCGTTGCGCTCGGTGGCGTAGGCGAGAGTGCGGTTGTCCTTGTTCCAGCACACGTCGGCCTCGGCTTGCGGTGTGGCCGAGACGCGCTTGGTGGTCTCGTACTCAACCGAGGTTACGAACACGTCGCCGCGCACCACAAACGCCACTTGCTTGCCGTCGGGTGATACAGTGGCACCGGTCGCCCCCTTGCTGAAGGTGAGTTTCTTCACCTGCTCCACGTCGTCGTGAATCAGGCTGATGGCCACTTTCGCCGGCTTGCCGCCGGGGCGTTGGGTGTAAATCTCGCCATCGTAGGTAAAGCAGAGTGTACCGCTTTTTGCCACGCTCAGGAAGCGCACGGGACTGGTCTTAAACGTGGTTACCGCCGTAGCCTGCGAAGGCTTGTCGAGCGGCATTTGCCACACGTTGAAGCTCCCGCCGTCGCGTTCGCTCAGGAAGTAGACCGTCTTGCCGTCGGGCGCCAGGCGGGGAGTTCGGTCTTCACCGGCGCGAGCGGTGAGGTTGGTATGACGACCGCTCGCGATGTCGTAGCGCCACACGTCACGCGTGATCGACGAGGTGTGATGTTTGCGCATCGGGTCCTCACCTCCCTTGCGGTCGTGATACAGGAAGAAACGGCCCTGCGGGTCGAAGTTAATGTCCTCGGCGGGCGAGGCGAGCACTCGCGTAGGCCTTCCGCCATCGATTGGCACCTGATAGACCTCGGTGAGCCTTGCGCTGGGGAACAGTGCGCTCTGCACGGGATCCTGTATTGCTGCAACGTAGTAGACGTATTTCCCGTCGGGAGTGAATGTGGTGGGCGTCTCGGCCGCGCTATGATACGTCAGTTGGCGGGCCGTGCCCCCGGCCGATGGCATAATATACACGTCGCTACCGCCCTTGCGGTCGCTCGCAAAGGCGATGTATTTGCCGTCGGGCGACCATACGGGAGCTGTCTCAAAGCCGGCGGTGGTCGTCAGCTGTTGCGCTCTTCCGCCTGCGCTGGGCACCTTATAAATATCTCCTTTGTAGGTAAACACTATCTCGCTTCCGTCGGGCGAGATGCTTGCTTGGCGAAGCCACAGCGGCGCTTGCGCCACGGCGGCTGTCACAGCCATTGCCATTAAGGCTAAACTCATCAATTTCTTCATCTGTTATATTGTTGTTTGTTATATTGTTAACTTTGAAAGCGCAAATATACAACAAATAATACTAATAATAGGCAAGAATTCACTAAAAGTTATATTTAAAACAAATCTTTGATTTTATTAACAAAAATTTACTGTCAAAAATGCGCTGTGAAATGGTTTGCGTTGCGAGTGTTACGAAAAATTTCAGGTATTTCAATTCTAAAAGTTGGTTAAAAATCGTAAAGGTCGTTAAACTCCGTTTTTTTTGATTATAGATTAAATTAAATGTCTAATTTTGCCCTCGAAATAACAGAATTTAACTACATAACTATACACGATTATGAAGAAATATCGACACTTAACCAATGCCGAGATTGAAACATTGACATCCAACGCCTGTCAATCGCAGGATTGGAGCCAAATAGAAGTGGCCGAAGGCTTTAACGCCGCCAATCTGCACCGCGTTACATTCTATGGCACAGCGCGCCTGGGTTGCAGCGACGGCACCATCGAGGTGAGCGACGGATTTGTGAAAAACTGCGGCATCGTCAATGCCACGTTACGCAACGTCGTAATCGGCGACGACTGCCTGATTGAGAACATCGGCAACTTTATGAACAACGTGGCGGTGGGCGACCATTGCTACATCTCCAACGTGTGTACCATCGAGACTCGCCCCAAAGCCACTTATGGCGAGGGCAACCTGATTTCGGTCCTCAACGAGGCCGGCGACGGCAACTTGATTTTGTTCAACGGCCTGAACAGCCAGCTTGCCGCACTGATGGTCAAGCACTTCGACAATCGACACCTGCGCGTGGCGCTGGAGAAGATGATCAACAAGGCGATTGAGAACGAGCGCCGGCCTTGCAGCACCATAGGCGACAGTGTACGCATTGTCAACACCAACGAGATTACCAACACCATTATAGGTGACGGCTGCCAAATAAGCGGAGCTTCGCGACTGAGCGACTGCACCATAGCCAGCACCATCGACAATCCCATTACCATCGGCACCGGTGTTATCTGCGAGAAGTCGATCGTCAGCGGCGGCTCAACCATTATCAACAGTGTGAAAATGGTCGACTGCATGGTGGGTGAGACTTGCGAGCTGAGCAACGGTTTCACCGCGGCAAGCAGCGTGTTCTTCGCCAACAGCTATATGTCGAACGGCGAGGCGTGCGCGGCGTTCTGCGGCCCGTTCACTGTGAGTCACCACAAGAGTTCGCTGCTCATTGGCGGTATGTTCTCGTTCTACAACGCCGGTAGCGCCACCAACTTCAGCAACCACGCCTACAAGATGGGGCCGATGCACTACGGTACTCTCGAGCGCGGCTCGAAGACCGCCAGCGGTGCCTATCTGCTGATGCCGGCCAATATCGGAACATTCAGCGTGCTGTTCGGCAAACTGATGTATCACCCCGACACGCGCGACCTTCCGTTCTCCTATCTGATCGCCTACAACGACACGATGTATCTCGTGCCCGGCCGCAATTTCGCCACCGTAGGACTTTACCGCGACATTCGCAAGTGGCCAAAGCGTGACAAGCGTCACAAGGGCGACCGAAAGAGCATCGTCAACTTCGACTGGTTAAGTCCTTATAGCATCAACGAGGTGGTGCGCGGAAAACACATTCTCGAGAACCTGCGCGCCGCCAGCGGCGACAATGTGAGCACCTACAACTATCACGAGTATGTGATCAAGGCTCCAATGCTTCGCAAGGGCATTAACTATTACGACTTGGCTCTACGCATCTTCATGGGTGCCGTGCTCAAGCGCCATAAGCCCGAGGCGCCGGCATCGACCGTGGGCGAGGGCAACTGGATCGACCTGAGTGGACTCTTGCTGCCCGAGAGCGAGGAGCAACGTCTCATTAACGACATCATCAACGGCACTCTGACAACCGTCGACGAGGTGCAGCAGCGCTTCCGCGCCATCGACCGCAACTACAACGAGTATCGCTGGGCATGGAGCCACCGCCTTATCCTCGATTACTACGGCATCGATCAGCTCACCGACGAGATAGTGGAGCGCATCCACACCGACTATATCAACGCCCGTCGCGAATGGGTGGACTGCATCCGCGCCGATGCCGAGAAGGAGTTCTCGCTGGGCGATGTGGAGCGCGACGTGCTCGACGATTTCATCAACCAGCTCGACCGCGAAGTCGATTTCGAAAACCAGCCACTCTAGATGTAACTTTCTTATTGATTCTCCATAAGTTGGCCGCCGCTACCTAAGACCGGTAGCGGCGGCTTATTCTCGTTATATCACCGTTAGCGGTTACTGGCCGAGAATGTTGTCGTAGAGGGCACTCACGTCGGAGGCGTTCACTACACCGTCGGCGTTGAGGTCGAACTCCGTGGAGTAGGGCAGGGTGAGGATGGCGTTGTAGAGCGAGCTTACGTCGCCGGTGTTCACCACGTTGTCGCCGTTAAGGTCGGCCGGACAGAATGTGTCGATTTGAGCGAATTTGTTCCACGGCTCGGTGGCTCCGTAGAGCTGCTCAGTGCCGGCGGGCACCAGCAGGCGGCATACGGCGGCGTTCGTCCACTTCTTGTTCACAATGCCGTTGAAGGCCGTAGCGAGGCATTTTATTGCCGACGGGTCGCGGATATACGATTTAATCGTCTCAACATTGGTCATAGTGTATGTTGGCTGGTCGAAGGCATTGCCGTAAATGGTAGTAACCGAAGCCGGAATAGTGATGCTCTTGACCGTTGCGGTGGAGAATGCGTAACTGCTGATTTGCTTGACCGATGCCGGGATTTCGAGGTTTTCGCACGTAAGCCGGTCGTAGGCGTAATCGCCGATGGTCGCTATCGAATTGGGGATATATCCAGCCACATTTCCCTTCACACCGGTGTTGGACTCGGTACGGACGAGCACATTGCCGCCATCGCGCGAGTCGTAGACCGGGTTGTCGCTATCGACTGTAATGCTCTCAAGCGGCGAGTTATAGAAGGCTCTATTCCCGATATTTGTCAAGCTTGCCGAGATGTGAAGTGTGGTCAGATTGTTTCTGGAGAAAGCCTCCGAACCAATCGTAGTCACGCTTGGCGGAATGTTGAGGGTCGTCAGCCCGTTGCCGCTGAACGCACCTTCGCCAATGGTCGTGACCGACGCCGGAAGATTGACCGTTCCCATTCCGCTGCAACCGTAGAACGCGTAGTTGCCCACGCTTTTAAGAGTGCTTGGTAGCGAACACGTGGTGATGTTAGGCATGGAGTAGCACAGGTAGGCGGGTATTTCCTCAACCCCTTCGCCGAAAATGAACGTGGTGATATTCTTAGAGTTGTTTTGCAAATACGCGTTAAAGGTGAATGGGCCACCTCCGCTGTCGCTATACGAGCCGGCGCACGCCTTGGCGTTCCATACCACCTTGCTCAGGCTGTCACATTCGGCGAATGCGCAGCCTCCCACCTTTTTTACCTTTGCCGGCACAGTGATTGATTTGATGCGCTTGCACCGCATAAGCAAGTAGGCCGGTATCGACTCCACATCGCTGCCGAAGGTTACCGTCGTGAGGTTGTCGCAAAGGTAGAACGGCAGGTTGTAATAAGTGCTACCCATGCTGTAGGCGGCATCGACAGCGTTGTAAGTCACCTTCTTAAGGCCGCCGCAATTGGCAAACGCCCCCACCCCGAGGTAGGTGACCGATGCCGGAATGGTAACCTCGCTCAAGCCCGTAAGGCTGTGGCAAATGTAATTTGGCAGGCGCTGTACCTTGCCGCCGAACACTATAGTCTTGAGAGCGGGACACTCCTGAAATGGAGTGTAAGCGTTTTTGTAAGTAACCCAATTCCCGTTGGTGTCCTCACTCGAGATGGCGTTCCATGTCACCTTCGTGAGCGACGTGCAACCGGCGAAAGCTCCCCCCTCGACGTGCGTCACACTTTCGGGGATGATTACACTGCTCAAACTTGTACATCCCCCGAAGGCTCGCGTTCCAATTTTCAAGAGCGTGGACGGAAACGATACGCTTTTGAGAGCGGTGCAATTATCGAACACATTGTTGGGTAAAGTGGTAAGTGTAGCCGGTATGGATATAGCCGTAAGCGATGCGCATTCACCGAACGCCCATTCGCCAATCTCTTTTAATGAAGGTGATAGAGTGACGGTTTTCAATGCCGAACACTTATAGAAAGCGTATTTATTGATAAACCACACCGACTTCGGAATGGTTATGGCACTCAGCGCTGTGCAACCGCTGAAGGCGTTGTCGTAGAGTCCGACAAGACTATCGGGCAACGTTACCGTCTTCAATTGTGTGCAGTCGCGAAAAGCGTCAGGTGCTATATGGGTCACAGTGTAGGTGACATTGCTGTAGGTTACGGTTTTTGGCAACGCGACGCTTGTCAGGCTCTTGTATCTGTCATTTTGCTTTACCGTTGCCACACTTTTATTTCCGGTGGTATAACCATAGTAGTAAATGCCGTTGACTACAAAGTCGGCGGCAAGAGCCGAAACAGCCATGCAACACAGCGTCAGCGCTGCCAAAAAACGTGGTCTCATAATCTTGATTAGTTTTTATAGGATTTATGCAATTATTGTCCGAGGATGATCGAATAGAGCGCGCTCACATCTCCGGCGTTCACTTGTCCGTCGTTGTTGACGTCGGCCTCTTCGGTGTAGATGCCGGCAAGGATGGCCTCGTAGACCGACGACACGTCGCCGGCGTTCACCTGTCCGTCGCCGTTCACGTCGCCCGGAATAAAGTCGCTTTCAAAGAAGAAGTCTTTCCACACCAAAGCCTCCATGTATTTGCTCTTGCTTGCGGCGGGAACTGTCAGAGGTATTACCAAGGTGTTGACCGAGGCGAACGAGTTGGCGGCGCACACCGGCGGCTCAACGGCGTTGGCGGTTACATTGGTCAGCTTGCGGCAGTTGTAGAACTGATATTCAATCAGTCGCGTTACCATGCTGCCGATAGTGAGGTCGGCAAGTTGCTGATGGCTGTAGAAAGGCGAATAGGCGTTTTGCGCGAGAGTGAAGTCGCGCCCTACGTATGCGTCGTTAAGCGCGAAGTCGTAGCACAGTCCATTGCCATAATAGCGAGCGCCGTACACCTTTAGCGGGCGTTCACTGTCGGCAATCGTGAACGAGGTGACGCCGCTCATGACGGTGAACGCGCTACTGCTGATTGAGTCGAGCGAGGCGGGC
>JAFVDY010000108.1 GCA_017478265.1 Muribaculaceae bacterium
ATTCACTCATTTATCCCGCCACCCCACTGTCCCGCCAATGCCGGCCGGAGGCCGGACCCCATTAATAACCCCGCCCTAAGGAGCGCCAGCGACGCAGGGTGGGGCCGCAGCCAAAGCAAGAAACCGTCGCCCGACGGGCGACCCACATTTGTGCCCACCCACTGTCCCACCATCAATCTATACCCCGAAGGGGTTAACAGTACATAGGCCGGCGGTAAGCGCAATGCGCGAAACCCCGGTGCCACCGGTAACCCATATCTCGTAAAAAGCATGCAGAAGGTATGCGAGTAAAAAATAGTGTCCCACACACCTGCCGAAAACAAAAAACGATGCGCGAAGCGAGAGGCTGACGCAGTCAGCCCACCACGGATAACCCACGGTCGCGACCGTGGGCAGCAACCACTGTCCCACCGTCATTGTGCGCATCCTTCGGCGCACTTACCACGGCCTATGTATCGTTACCCCTTTCAGGGATTAATTTGATGGATGGGGCGATGGAGTTACAGCGGCAACGGTGATAAAACAAAAATCCCGGCTGCGCTGCAGTCGGGATTAATCGGGTGGGTGCTGACGGATTCGAACCGCCGACCCTCTGCTTGTAAGGCAGATGCTCTGAACCAGCTGAGCTAAGCACCCGTTTTGTTCGAAAAGCGTTGCAAAGGTAGAGGCTTTTTTTTAACTGACCAAATTTTTTGGCGATTTTTTTCAAAAAAAGTGCGATTTTTTTGTTTTTTGGCCGATTTTTGGCTAAAAAAAGCTTGCATATTAAGAAAAATGGCTACCTTTGCAACGCAAAAACCGGAAAAAGTTGAGTCGAGAGACGTCAACCCTTTGCAACAAGTGACAAGAAAGAAAAATTAGTATTATTTTTAATGTGTTTAAGCACGATGGAAGAGAATTTAGACAAAAAGCCACGTCGCCCGCGTATCACTACTATGCCCAATGCGTCGAGCGAGAATGAGAACGGTTTATCGGTAGATGGTGCTCGCTACGAGAAAGTAGAGTATCACAGCAGAGAAACACAGGACAATGGAGAGGGAGCTTACCAGCAGCGTCCTCAAGGCGGCTATCAGCAGCGCCCGATGGGGAGCTACCAGCAGCGCAACTATCAAGGCGGCTATCAGCGCCAGGGTGGTTACAACAACTATTATCAGCAGCAGCCTCAAGGCGAGGGCGAGTATCAGCCTCGCGAGGGCGGCTACCAGCAGCGCCAGGGCGGCTATCAGCAGCGTCAAGGCGGCTATCAGCAACGCCAGGGCGGCTATCAGCAGCGCCAACAGGGCGGCTACCAGCAACGCCAGCAGGGCGGCTACCAGCAGCGCCAGCAGGGCGGCTACCAGCAGCGTCAAGGCGGCTATCAGCAACGTCAGGGCGGCTATCAGCAGCGCCAAGGCGGCTACCAGCAACGCGGCCCGCAGCAGGGCGGCTATCAGCAACGCGGTCCGCAACAGGGTCGCTACCAGAAGCAACAGCAAGGCGGACGTCCGCAGATGCGTTTCACTCCGCGCCCCAAGCGCATTGAGTACGACATCCCGCAGGTGGATCCCGACTCGACGATGCGCCTCAACAAGTTCATGGCCAACGCCGGAGTATGCTCGCGTCGTGAGGCCGATGAGCTCATCACCCGCGGCGTAATCCTGGTGAACGGCGAACCCGTGACCGAACTCGGCTTCAAGGTGAAGCCCACCGACGTGGTGGAATTTAACGACCGCACCATCTCCATCGAGAAGAAGTGCTACATCCTGCTCAACAAGCCCAAGGACTGCGTGACCACCGTCGACGATCCTCACGGCCGCAAGACAGTGATGGACTTGGTGAAAGGCGCGTGTGAGGAGCGTATCTACCCCGTAGGACGCCTCGACCGCAACACCACGGGCGTGCTACTGCTCACCAACGACGGCGACCTCGCCGCCAAGCTCACGCACCCGCAGTATATCAAGAAGAAGATCTACCAAGTGTGGACCGACAAGCCCATTGCCGAAGAGGATATGCAACAGATTGCCGACGGCATCATGCTTGACGACGGTCCCATCCACGCCGACGCCGTGCAATACGTGAACGTGAACGACCGCAAGCAAGCGGGCATCGAGATCCACTCCGGTCGCAACCGTGTGGTGCGCCGCATGTTTGAGAAGCTCGGCTACCACGTGGTGAAGCTCGACCGCGTCTACTTCGCCGGACCGACGAAGAAGAACCTGCCTCGCGGCAAGTGGCGCTACCTGTCGCAGGAAGAGGTAAACTTCCTGAAGCAGAGCACATTCGAGTAGTAAGCAAGTGGATTTAACATAACGAGATATATAAAACGAAGATAAATGGCATTATCACATATCAAGATTGTTGACATATTCGAGCGCACCGACCTGGTGGGCAGCGAAGTCAACGTGAAGGGTTGGGTGCGCACCCGCCGCGGCAACAAGCACGTGCAGTTTGTGGCGCTCAACGACGGCTCGAGCATCAAGAGCCTGCAAATAGTAATTGACCTTGAACGCTTTGACGAAGAACAACTGAAGCCCATCACTACCGGCGCCAGCCTCAACGTGAAGGGCACATTGGTGGCCTCGCAGGGCAAGGGCCAGACAGTGGAAGTGCAAGCGACCGAGATTGAGGTGTACGGCACCGCCGACCCCGAGAGCTACCCGCTGCAGAAGAAGGGGCACACGCTTGAGTTCCTGCGCGAGAAAGCTCACCTGCGCATGCGCACCAACACCTTCGGCGCCGTGTTCCGCATTCGCCACAACCTGGCGTTTGCCGTTCACAAGTTCTTCAACGACAAGGGCTTCTTCTACCTCAACACGCCGCTCATCACCAGCAGCGACGCCGAGGGCGCCGGCGAGATGTTCCAAGTGACGACGCTCAACGTCAAAATCCCGCCCCGCACCGAGAAGGGCAGCATCGACTACTCGAAGGACTTCTTCGGCAAGCGCACGAGTTTGACCGTGTCGGGACAGCTCGAGGGCGAGCTGGGCGCCACCTCTCTGGGACTGATCTACACCTTCGGCCCCACGTTCCGCGCCGAGCACAGCAACACCCCGCGCCACCTCGCCGAGTTCTGGATGATTGAGCCTGAGATGGCGTTCTACGAGATAGAAGACAACATGGACCTGGCCGAGGAGTTTATCAAGTACTGCGTTCAATACGCCCTTGACCACTGCCGCGACGACATCGAGTTCCTCAACAAGATGTACGACAACTCGCTCATCGAGCGCCTCGAAGGCGTGCTCAAGGACAGCTTCGTGCGCCTGACCTACACCGAGGGTATCGCCATCCTGGAGCAGGCAAAGAAGAAGTTCGAGTTCCCCGTGAAGTGGGGAGTCGACCTCCAGAGCGAGCACGAGCGTTACCTGGTGGAGCAACACTTCAAGCGTCCGGTAATTCTCACCGACTATCCTAAGGACATCAAGGCGTTCTACATGAAGCAGAACGACGACGGCAAGACCGTTCGCGCCATGGACGTGCTCTTCCCGCAGATAGGCGAAATCATAGGCGGCTCGCAACGCGAGGAGGACTACGACAAACTCATGGCCCGCATCGAGGAGCTGAAGATTCCGATGAAGGACATGTGGTGGTATCTGGAGACGCGCAAGTTCGGCACCGTGCCTCACAGCGGCTTCGGCCTTGGTTTCGAGCGCCTCGTGCTGTTCGTGACCGGCATGGCTAACATCCGCGACGTGATCGCGTTCCCGCGCACCGTGGGCAACGCCGAGTTCTAACCCACATCGCCCTTTATCCCCCCTACACGGCGGTGCGCCTCCCCTACCCCGGCGGCGCACCGCCTTCGTCTATTGTGTCCGCTCGTCCACACTTTAAACACTAATGCCCACAAATTATCTTTAAATTCCTCGCCCTAACTTATTTAAAATTTCACCAAAAAATTTAAATAACAACTCATCTTATTTAAAATTTCACCCAAAATTTTAAATAACTCGGATTTTTGTTTTAAATTTGCACCGAAAATTTAAACAACCGAGCGATGAATACTTTTATAGCAGGACAGTTGGAAAATCAGGGTTACTACTCCTGTTTCAAGCCCAATCCCATTAACAGGGAATGGGCTATCGAGGATATGAGAATCATTTCGCTGCTGAGCAAAGCCGATCGTATCCTCGGCCGACTTGACATGTTTTCTAATTACGTACCAAATATTGATATGTTTATTAGAATGCACGTTGTCAAAGAGGCTACCAAGTCGTCGAACATTGAAGGCACTCAGACCGATATAGAAGAGGCGCTTCAAAGCCATGAGGATGTTCCTTTGGACAAACGCGACGATTGGTCGGAGGTGCAGAACTACATTGATGCTATGAATTTTGCCATTAACGAGTTGTCGGCTCTACCATTGTCATCGCGATTGATACGCATGGTGCATGAGCATTTGATGCGGGGTGTGAGAGGCGAACATAAGCAGCCCGGCGAGTTCCGCAGGTCGCAGAACTGGATAGGCGGCCGAACGCCATCGGATGCTGTTTTTGTTCCACCTGTTCACCTTGATATACCTGAGCTCATGGGAGATATTGAGAGCTTTATACACTCCCCGGTATGCGACTTGCCCGACTTAATAAAGATTGCCATTATTCATTATCAATTTGAGACTATTCATCCATTCAACGACGGCAATGGTCGCACAGGCCGATTATTGATTACATTATATTTGGTAAGCAAGGGCATATTACAGCGTCCTATTCTATATTTGTCGGATTTTCTTGAAAAACATCGACGCTCATATTACGACAAGATAATGGCTGTAAGGACTGAGAACAAAATAGGCGATTGGGTGGCATTTTTCCTTGAAGGTGTTATAGAGACCGCCCACAACGGGACAAGGACTCTTTCAGATATTCTTGATTTACAGCGGGAATATTCTGATCTGATACGCCCATTAGGAGCACGCGCCGTTAATGCCCGGAAGTTGATAAATGCGATGTATTCCAATCCTTATATCGATGGCCTTGGCGCGGCAAAGATACTGGAAGTGACTCCTCCCACCGCTTATGCGTTGCTCCGCGACATGTCTAAATCCGGTATCATCAAAGAGGTAATGAATAGCGGCCGCGAGCGCAAGTATGTGCTTGATAAGTATTTGAAGATTTTTAAAGGCTAACCTAAATAAAACG
>JAFVDY010000109.1 GCA_017478265.1 Muribaculaceae bacterium
GCTTTCGACAGGCGCGGTTTCCGGCTCGGACGGGGTGGGGGATTCTACGACCGGTTCCTGCCGCAAGCCACGGCCGCCAAGAGCGTGGTGGTAGGTTACGACGACCAACTCTTTCCCGCTCTGCCCAACGACCCGTGGGATCGCCCGTGCGACTTCTTCCTCACTCCACACTATTCCAACATCGAAATGTTACAAACGCTTATAAACGAAGATTCAAATGATTAATCGAGATACTCCGCTGGCCGACGTCGTGCTGGCCGAACCTTCCGTCCTCCCTGTTCTCAACCGACTCGGCATCTCTCTCGGACTTGGCGACACCACAGTCGAGCAAGCTGCCTCCGCGCTCACCCTCGACCCGCAATTCCTTGTCACTATCCTCAACACCTACACCGATGTCGACTACTTCCCCGAGCGCGCCTTCTCGGCGTTCAGCCTCGAGCAGATGGTGGGCTATCTCAACAAAACATACGTCTACTACACGCGCTTCCTCTTGCCAAATATCGACCGCCACTTCTCGCTGCTGATGGCGACTGTCGATGCCGAACAGTCCAACCTCAACGTCATCAAGGCCTTCTACGAGCAGGTGAAGGAAGAACTGTTGCACCGTATAGCGGCCGACGTCAACGAATGGTTTCCCTCAGTACTGAAGCACGCCAAACAGGCTTCGCCTCTCGAGCCGGAAACGCCGTTGCCCGCCGCCGATGACAACGATAGCGAGAGCCTCGAAAACAAAATAGACGACCTCAAGAGTATGCTCGTTATTCACCTCAAAGGCGACCACGACTCCAACCTCGCCTATGCCGTGCTCGTGGCTATCAACAATCTGCAACGCGACTTCCGTAAGAACAACCGACTGCGCAACCGAATCCTCCGACCCATCGACAAACTGCTCAAAACCCTACAATGAGCCGCAGCGTGGCCATAATAGCCTTCCACAACAGCCTTGCCGCCGCTGGGCTGCGACACTTGCTCGACCGACACTTCGATGTGCCGGCCATCGTGGTTGATTGCCAAGCACTCGAGGCGCAGGCAACGCGTGTCGAGGCGCAATACATCTTTGTCGACACGCAAACCTTTGTCGCGCATCTCGAGTTCCTGCTGCCGCGCCGGGCAGCGGTTATAATCGCCGACAAGCAACCGCACCCCGACAACTTCTCTACGCTCGATGTCACCATGAGCGAAAGCGACCTTATCGACCGGCTGAACAACCTGATCTCAACACGCCCTTCGACAGAACAAAAGCCCCACGAGCTGTCGCAACGCGAACTCGACGTACTGCGGCAAATCGTGGCCGGAAAAATCAACAAGGAAATAGCCGCCGAACTCGGTATCAGTCTCAACACCGTACTTACCCACCGCAAGAACATCACCGCCAAGCTCGGCATCAAATCCGTCAGCGGTCTCAGCTTCTACGCCCTCATGAACAACCTCGTGTAGTTTTTTAGCGAAATCGTTGGCGATATGCCGAAAATTGTCTAATTTTGCGGTTCAATTATTAATATTTCGGTAATGAGAGAGGCGGTTTTCATTAAGCAAAATATAGAAAAATGGCGCAAGTATGAGGCTCTGTTGCCCGAGCTCGGCTCGCAGTCGCCCGACTATCTCGTCGATGTCTATACCGACCTCTCGAGCGACCTCTCCTTCGCCCGCTCGCATTATCCTAATTCGCAGCTAACGCCCTTTCTCAACGACCTCACACTCAGGCTACATCGAGAGCTCTACAAGGTGAAGCGCGAGCCAGTCAAGCGGCTATGGACTTTCTGGCGCGACGAGGTGCCACTCGCCATGTGGCGTAGCCGACGTGAGCTATCCATAGCCCTGCTCATCTTCATCCTGAGCATCGCCATAGGCGTAATCTCATCGCTCGGCGACGAGTCCTTCCCCAGGCTGATTATGGGCGACGATTATATCGACATGACCATTGACAACATCGAGAACGGCGAGCCGATGGGCGTCTACGGCACCACCAGCGGCACCACCATGTTCCTCGGTATCGCCTACAACAACATCCGCGTCGCATTCATGGCGTTCGCGCTCGGCCTGCTTACAAGCCTTGGCTCGGCATATATCCTTATGTCCAACGGCATCATGCTCGGTGCTTTCCTCACATTCTTTGTGCGCTACAGACTTCTCGGCTTCTCGGCACTAACCGTGATGATGCACGGCACGCTCGAGCTCACGGCTATCGTAGTGGCCGGTGGCGCGGGCATAGTGATGGGCAATGGATGGCTCTTCCCGGGTACTTACAGCCGCTTGCAGTCGTTCCGGCGTTCAGCTATGCACGGCCTAAAGGTGGTGGCGGGCACAGTGCCCGTACTGCTACTCGCGGCCGTAATTGAGAGCTTCGTCACGCGTCACACAGGGTGGCCGCTACCGCTCAAGCTTTCGGTAATCATCATGTCGGCGCTAATGCTAGGTTTTTACTATATTTATTTGCCTGTAAGGGCGGGAAGGAGTCTGACGCATGAGGCTTAACACCAACGTTATCCCGCTTTACCGCTATCGTCGCGCCGGCGAGAAGATTACCGATGCCGTCGATTTCATAAAGCGAAACCGGCGCCCGCTATCACGACTGGCAATCTACTTTTTTTTGCCGGTGGCAATGCTCCATTCGCTCGCACTCTACGGCATTTACAACTTTACCGACGACCTCTTCGGCGACGATTTCCTCTCCAATCTATATTTGATGACGGTCACCTTCTTCGCCACGGCCACAGTTATCTACACCGTTGTGCTCACTCTGGTCGCGCTTAATCGCGATAGCGAATGCGACGTCCTTAGCGATATGCCTATGCGACAACTTTGGCGAACGCTATGGCGCATCTTATGGCGCTCTGCTGTAGCCATGGCTTTCGACTGCGCCATAGCGTGTATGCTTATCGCAATCGGCGAGGTGTTGCTGCTCACAGTCGTCGGCATTATGTTCATCCCGGCGCTCCCCATGGCTGTGGCCCTGTTGGCGGGAGTTCTCGCCATGCTTCCAATCGTCTATGTGCTCGACCGCAATGGCAGTCTGAACTTCTTTCAAGCGCTATCGCGCTCATGGAAGCTATCATGGGCTCATGGCATGCGTCTGATGGGACTCGTGTTTGCTCTTTATTTTATCATGACAATCCTGCAGGGAATGGTCGACCTCCCGTTCTACTTGCTCATTTACTTCAAGCAGACCTTTTGGCTAGACAACCTCAGCGCAGCCTACGAGCAAACCGCGCTCTACAGCGTGCTACTCTACTTGCTTGGAGTGGTGAAGTGCTTCTACTCTTATCTCACCTACAGCTTTGCCGTTATGGTGATTGTCTACCACTACGGCAGTGTGGCCGAGAATCGCGAGGATGCCTCAATCATGAGCGATATTCAACGTTTCGAAGAACTATAACGCCGTTATGCCACATCCAGCTGTAGATACAATCTCCTGCGACAGCGTCACCCTCCAACGCTTCCTCGCCGATCGCGCCTACGACTACGACCGCGAGCTAATCGACCGTAGCGAGGCCGTGCAGGACGAGAGCCTGCTCGACGCTATCACGCGCTGGCTCAACAAACTGTTTGAATCGTACGTCTACGACCCTCATATCGAGGACCGTGTCGACCTCACTTGGCTATGGATCACCCTCGGTGTGCTTGCCGTGCTCGGTATCGCTTTCTTCCTATGGAAGAACCGCCACATCTTCTTCAGGAATAAGAACGTTGACTCCGACCTCGACTTTGACATCGAGCAGGACAATATCTACGGCATCGACTTCGAGAGCGAGATACGCGACGCGCTCGCCGCTGCCGACTATCGAGCCGCAACCCGCCTCTACTACCTCTCAACGCTCAAACGACTCGACGACGCCGGTCGCATCAACTGGCAACCGCACACCACCCCATCGCAGTACAGCCGCGAGCTCAACGACGACAATTTCACTCGACTTACCGCCATCTACATCAGGGTGCGATACGGCGGACGAGACGCCGACGCCGCTACCTGCCGTTGCCTTGAGCAACTGCGTGAGCAGGTGCAACCCTACGTCGAACCATCGAAAGGAGGTGAGCGCTCATGAATGTCAATCGCCTCTTCATAGCGGGCATGGTAGTGTTGCTGCTGGTGCTGGTTGTCTTCCAGGTAAAGATTCCGCAGAACTACTCTTGGAAGGCCTCTTTCAGCCATTACAGTAGCCAGCCTTTCGGCGCTATGGTCATGGATAGCGTAATGGAGGCTTCGGCGCCCGCAGGCTACAGCGTCACCGGCAAATCGCTCTCGCAACTGAGGCGCGACACGGCCGACTGCTCTATCATCATCGCCGCCGGCTCAGTCAATCTAACCATGCTCGACTGCCAGGCAATCGAAGCTCTGCTTGACTGTGGGGTTAACATTTTGCTTGCCACCGCCGACGATTATAATATAAGCAACCCCGACAGCCTGCTCTACTGCCGCGATATAGACCTATACTACAATGGCTACTACGGCTATCAGAATATCGAAGAGAGCTTAAAGAGCATCATCAAGGATACCAACAAGGAAGAGGAGACCTCTTTGCTCTGGACCGGTGCCGCGCCGCCGCGCAAACAAGACGAATTCAGCTCCAACAGCTTCCTCTCAGCCGGCTCAATCATCCCCGTAGGCGGCAACAGATTTGTTTATGACGACGAAGGCAACCGCGTTGCCATTCACCCGTATAGAGACCTCCAAACCACCGAGCTCATTACGCGCCGGCGATTGGCTAAATTCTATCCTGAAGGCTACGAGGACGAGAACACCTCCGAGATTCTCGCCGCCGCTGTTGTCGCCAAGCGCGAGAGTCAGCGAGGTAAGCTGATTGTGGTTTCCAACCCGCTTTGGTTCACCAACTACGGCTTCCTCAACCCCGATATGCGCACCCTCGCCATGCGACTGATTTCCATGTTGGGCAACAAACCGATCGTGCGCCTCGACCCCACCATGACCGAGGGACGAGAAACCACCGACTCACAATCGCCTTTGCGCTATATGTTGCATAACCCCTCACTGCGATGGGCGCTCTACCTCACGCTGCTCGCCGTGCTGTTGATATTCATCTTCGGAGCGCGGCGCCGTCAGCGCGTCATTCCTGTGGTGAAGGCTCCGGAGAATATGGCGCTCAAGTTCGTCAAGCAGATGGGGCTATACTACTTCTCGCGGCA
>JAFVDY010000110.1 GCA_017478265.1 Muribaculaceae bacterium
GCTTGCCGCCGGCATTGTTGATGGTTATCTCGACTTGGAAAGTGCGAGTGTTGGGGTCGACTGTGGGGTGGATAAGGTAGACTTGTCCGCTGAACACTTCGCCCTCGAAGGTGTCGAACTTAACGGGAACCGACATTCCCTTTGTGACGTGAGGCATATCGCTCTCGTTGACGTTCACCACCACCTTGAGCGGCTGTTGCTGCTCGATTACGAGGATTGGGCCGGCGGGAAGGTCGCCGGCGTCGAAGTTCTTGGCTGTTACCACACCGCTCACGGGGCTTGTGAGCACGGTGTTTTCCTTAAGCATACGCAGCGAGCGCGCTGTGGCGTCGTATTGCGCCTGCAGTTGGTCGACGGCCTGCTGTGTGCCGCCACCAATCTTCACCAGCTCGCGTGCGCGCTCGAGATCGCGCTTCTGGTTGGCGAGCGAGATTTCTTGCTGGGTTACGCTCACGTCGTCGAGTACGACCACCGCCTGTCCGGCGCCCACTCGCGAGCCCACGTCAACCATGATGCGCTTGATGCGGTTGCCGGTTGACGACGAGATGTTGTTGGTCTTAAAGGCCTCGACGGTGGCGGTGTATTCGCTCAGTTGAGCGACATTCTCGGCATACACCGGTTGCACCTTCACCTTGGGTACTTCTTCTTTAACTTCTTTCTTTTCCTCTTTCTTGCCCGTGCAAGAAACCATGAGCGCGGCTATAGCCACAATGCCCATTGTCGTGAAAAATTTGTTCATTCTTGTCAGAGTATTGTGTTGTTATTATTTTCTTTATTTCTCCTTGCCAAGCAAGAGTTTGAGGTCGCTCTCGGCCACGAGGAAGTTGTAGACCGATTGATAATAGCTCAGCTTCGACAACAGCAGTGCGTCCTGCGTGTCGAGCAGTTGGATAAACGTACCACTACCTATCTTGAAGGTCTGTTGCATAATCTCGTTGGCCTTGACGGCTTGTTGCACACCCAGAGTGTTGGTTTCCACTTGCTTGAGGTTGCGGTTGATGTTGTCGATTTGCGCTTGCACCTGTACGTTGAGTGAGCGCACCAGGTTGTCGCGCTGCCAAGCCATCTCGCGAAGCTGGATTTCGCTTTGCTTCACGCGGTAGTAGCGCTGCCCGCCGCTGAACAGGGGCACTGTGAGCGTAAGGCCGGCGGTGGAGTAGGGGTTCCACTTGAAATTCTTGAACATGCTACCCATGCTGGTCGAGTTCCACATATAGTTGATGGATCCGCTCAGCGTAGGGATATATGCGGCCTTTTGCACTCGCAACGCTTTCTCGAGGTAGTCGGTCTGCAGGTCGAGGGTCTTTAGGTCGCTGTTGTCGATGAGCGAGCGGTCGGCAATCATAGCGCGCTCGTATAGTTCGCCGCGGAAGTCGTTGAGTGTTTGTGCCGGCACAATGTCAACATTCATGTCCATACCCATGAGCACTTGCAATGTGAGCTTCAGCTGGCTGATGGTGTTCTCGGCCTCCATTATCGAGGGCTCGAGGTTGCTTACTTCCACATTGGCGCGCAGCATATCGTATTCGCTGGCTGTGCCGAGCTCGAATTTGCGCTTGTATACCTTTGCGTTGAATTGCGCCGTGGCGTGGTTCTCTTCAATTACTTTTTTGCTGTCGATAGCCAGCAGCAAGGCGTAATAAGTGTTTCGCACTTGGTTCTCAAGTATGAGACGCGACTTGCGTGCCGCCTCGATGTTTTGCAGAATCTGGTTGTCGTGCAGCTTGATGGTGCGCCACAGTTGCGGGGCCACAATGGGCACGCTGGCGTTGAAGCCCACGTTGTAGCTGTTGTCGCGTCCCATCTTGAACGATTGGTCGCCCATATACACGGTCTGAATAGCCAACGAGCGCTGGTAGCTTCCGGTGAAGCTGATGTTGGGCAACAGTTGGCCAATCATCTCCTTGCGGCTATAGTCCACTCGCTCAATCTCCATTTGCGCGATTTTGATGGTGGGATTGTCGCTCAGCGCGATGTTGATACACTCGTCAAGCGTGAGCCGCACCTGATGCTCGCCAAGCGCGGGCGCGGGGAGCGTCATCGGCGTTACCATCACGGTGGTGTCGGGCGTGGCGTTTGTTTGCGCGGCGGCCGATAGCGGAAGCAGCGCGGCCGCAGCAAGATATAGAAGAAATCTCTGTTTCATAACTGGGTTTATTGTTGATTTGTTGTTTATATTCTTATTGTTTAAGCAGGAAATTCTCGATGTAGTTGATACCGTCGATGGTGGCGATGCCGCGCAGGAAGTTGATGAAAGTGGCGTCGATGAGTTGCGACTTGGTGTAGTTGAACTCCTCGTATTTGTTTCCTTCCTTTAGCGAGCTCATTGTCGACATGAATATGATGGCGGCAATCTCGCTGTTTACCTCTTTCTTAACCAGGCCTTGGCTCTTGGCGGTTTCGATCACTTGCGCGAAGCCGCGTATGTGAGCCACCTCGTTGGCGCGATGGTCGCGGTGAATTTCGGGGTAGAGGCGTTGCAGGTCGTCGTAGAATGTGAGCGTAGTTTCCTCGAGAAATTCGCGTATGTGGCGATAAATCTTCAGCAAGGCCTCAAAGTTGTTGGACGAGGCGTTGAAAATCGTCTCGAAGTCGCGCTTGTGCTCTTCGTGCATCATCTGCATCATTTCGCTTATGAGCGTGCGCTTGTCGGGGAACACCTCGTAAAGCGTACGCTTGGAGATACCACATTCGCGTGCCACCATGTCCATCGTAGTTGCCTGTGGACCAATGCGTGACATCAGCTTTTGCGTTCGTTGTAATATGAATGTTTTGTCCATTTTGTCAAAAATTTGCTCATAAAACGGCTGCAAATCTATGCAAAAACTTTCGAAACGCCAAAAGTTTTCAAAGTTTTTTGTCAAATTTTTGTGCAATCACGATTGCATGATTGTATGGCTTGCGGTTTACCACAAAATTTCTATTATTCTAATTCATAATTTTAATTAATAAAGAAACGGATTGCACTAACTTTTTAAAATAATGTTTAATGAATGGGTGGTTGATTAGGATATTTTTTGTAATTTTGCGGCGAATAAATGAAAAATTTGGAGCGGTTTGACCTCCGTCCCAACCAATAACGTATTTATAAATGCTTGATTATTTGTTTGAAACGAGCTGGGAAGTGTGTAATCGCGTGGGTGGCATCTATGCCGTACTCTCGACGAAAGCCAACACTTTGCAGCAACTGTATACCGACCGTGTAATCTTTATCGGTCCCGACCTTTGGAGCGACGACAACCCTTCGCCATTTTTCAAGGAGTGTCCCACGCCACTTGATAGCTGGGCTAAGGACGCGAAATTTCCACCGGGAATGACAATTCGCACCGGACGTTGGACTGTACCCGGCGAGCCCTTGGTGGTGCTTGTTAAGTTCAACAGCCTGTTCATATATAAAAATGAGTTGTATGGTAATATGTGGCGTCGCTATAGCGTCGACTCGCTGCATGCCTACGGCGACTACGACGAGTCGTGTATGTTCGCCTACGCCTCCGCGCTCGTGATTGAGAGCTTTGTGGGCAAGGTGGGTAAGGATAAGCGCGTGGTGGCACACTTCGACGAGTGGACCACCGGCATGGGCCTGCTCTACGTCAAGTCGCGCCTGCCGCAAGTGGCAACGGTGTTCACCACCCACGCCACAAGCATAGGCCGCAGCATCTGCGGCAACGGCAAGCCACTGTACGACTATATGAGCGCCTACAACGGCGACCAAATGGCCGACGAGCTCAATATGCAGTCGAAACACTCGCTCGAGAAAGCTGCCACCCACGAGGCCGACGCGTTTACCACAGTGAGCGAGGTCACAGCCCGCGAGTGCGAGCAACTGCTTGAGCGCCGCCCCATTGTTACGCCCAACGCGTTCGAAATGAACTTTGTGCCCAAAGGCATAAAATATAACAACACCCGTAAGCGAGCCCGCGTTGCGCTTATTGCCGCCGCACGTGCCCTGAGCGGCGACAAGAACCTCGACGATAAGGCTTTGCTCGTTGGCACCTCTGGCCGCTGTGAGTATCGCAACAAGGGGCTCGACCTCTTCCTCGACTCGCTGAACGTGTTGCGCACCAAGCTCAAGAGCAACAGCCGCAAGGTGGTGGCGTTCGTGCTTGTGCCCGGCTGGGTGAAGGAACCGCGTACCGACCTGCGCGAGGCCATGAAGCTCAACAAGGCGGTAGGCCTCTTCAATCCTGTAATCACTCATAATATCAACAATCCCGAGGGCGACGCCATCTA
>JAFVDY010000111.1 GCA_017478265.1 Muribaculaceae bacterium
GGGATACCGTCATAGTGTGCGCGCTCACGGGGATTGTCATCGTGAGTAGCATTATTGCCTATCCCGAGATTGACTACTCCGACGGCGTAGCGCTAACACGAGTTGCTTTCAGCAAAATCCCCATCGTAGGCCGTCCGTTGCTCACCTTCGGATTGATGACGTTTACTTTCAGCACGATTCTTGGCTGGAGTTACTACGGCGAGCGAGCCATGGAATATCTCTTCGGCAAGAAATCGCGTATCTTCTATCGCGTTGTCTACATCGTAATGGTGTTTGTGGGTGCCGTGGTGAGCCTGCAATTGGTGTGGAATATTGCCGATTGCGTGAACGCGCTGATGGCAATCCCCAATCTTGTGGCATTGCTGCTACTCAGCGGCGTAGCGGCGCGCGAAACGCGACGATACCTATGGAGCAACCACCTCGACGACCTTGCCGACGACGAATTCGACTCGCCGCAAGCTGACCTACAGCAATAACCGATCAAGTCCACCATCGCCCCTCGCAATAAGCGAAATCAATGCCCAATTTGCAATATTGAGCAATATTTTGCGTTATAATTCATGTAATGACAAAATTATGGGTTCGAAATATTGCATTCTTGCTTGTCGCACTCGTCACTTTCAACGTTAGTGCACAAGACAATAAGAAAATTCTTAACCGACAGTATGCCGATTTGAAGAAGATTCATTTCGGTTTCTCGGTCGGTATGAATTTTCAGGATCTCAATATCACCAACAACGGTTATGTCACCGAGGACGGTCAGCAATGGTTCGCCGATATTCCTAACTACTCGCCGGGGTTCTGTGTAAACGTGCTTGCCGACTATCGCATCAGCAACCACTTCAATCTGCGCATCTCGCCGGGAATGTACTTCGGCAACAAAGTTGTGAAATATCGCAACGCGAAGCCTCCTGAGCCGGACGCCGACGGCTTTGTCGACCCCTTGATGGTCAATCAAAGTCAAAACCTTAAGGGCACTTATGTGGTAGTACCCATCGACCTGAAATACAGCGCACTTCGCTACCACAACGTGCGTCCCTATTTCACTGCCGGCATAATGGGCATATACGACGTAAGCAAAGACCGGCCTGAGCAGCTGCGCGTGAAAGACTTCGACTGCATGCTCACCGTGGGGCTTGGCATCGACATTTATCTGCCCTTCTTCAAGCTCTGTCCCGAACTTAAGTTCTGTTTCGGGCTTCGCAACCTTCTTGTGAAAAAACGTCCCGACTTGCAGGACAACCCCGAGATGCAGAAATTCACCGATAGCGTCGACAAGCTACAAAACAACATGGTTGTGCTTACGTTCAACTTCGAGTAATGAGAATTCGAGCGAAACATATAATTCCTTTCTGCGTCATCGCCGCCATGGCGATGTTTTCGCCGTTGGTAGCCAACGCTCAAATCGACGCGCAACTCACACAGTACTGGGCTGTACCGGCATATTACAATCCGGCCGCAACCGGCAACACCGACTTCATACACATCACCGGCGGCTCGCGCTTGCAATGGTTGGGCATCAAGCATGCTCCTCTATCGTTCCACGTTCTGGGCGATATGCCGTTCAAGGTGCTTAACAAACGCGTGGGCGTGGGTGTGTCACTGCAACAGGAAAGCATAGGTCTTTACCGCACGCTCAACGCCGGAGCTCAAGGTTCATTCAAATTCAAATTGTTAGGCGGCACGTTAAGCGCCGGTATTCAGCTTGGTATGATCAACCAAACGTTCAAGGCAACAGAGAAAGTAATCCCCGAGAACGACGACGCTCACACCAGTACCGACGACGCTATACCCGAGACCGACGTCAGCGGCACGGCATTCGACATTGGCGCCGGCGTGTTCTTCCAGCATAAGTATTTCTGGGCAGGCGCCTCTGTGGCTCATATCAACGCTCCGAGCGTGACGCTCAAAGCCAGCCAAGAGGCCGAAGACCAATACGAGTACAACGTTGGTCGTTTCTATTATTTTATGGCAGGTAGCAATATTCCTATTAAAAATACGTTATTTGAAATACAACCATCGGTGTTCGTCAAGAGCGACCTCCAGTTTGTTGGCGTCGAGGCCACGGCACGCATCCGCTACAATAAGTTTATCTCGGGTGGCGTAGCCTACCGTCACAAAGATGCCGTTTCGCTCATGATAGGAGCCGAGTTTAAGAATTTCTATATCGGATATAGCTACGACTACCCGATAAGCGACATACGACGTGCGACCTCCGGCAGCCACGAGTTGTTTGTATCCTACAATGTTAAGCTCGATATGGGAGAGCGAAACAAGAACAAGCATAAGAGTATTCGCATAATGTAAAAGACATTAACAAAACGACATAGATTGATTTAGATGAGAAATTTACTTTTTATTGTCTTGACAACAGTCCTTATCGCCTCCTGTAGCGGTGTGCGCAAGATGAACACCACCGGTGGCGAAGTAACCGGCGTATCGGGTGTGACATTCTCAGAGCCAACCCCTTACGGCATGGTGCTGATTGATTGTGGTTCGATGAAGGAAGGACCGGGACGACGCGACTCGCTCTGGGGACTCGACAGCACTTCAAGAGGCATCAGTGTCGACGCCTTCTGGATGGACGAGACCGAGGTCTCAAACAGCAAGTATAAGCAATTCGTGTTCTGGGTGCGCGACAGCATCATCCGCGAGCGTCTTGCCGACCCCTCTTACGGTGGTAACGAGGAGTTTAAAATCGAGGAGGACAAGGACGGTAACCCTGTGAAACCCCACCTCAATTGGAGCCGTAACATTCCTTGGAAGAACCCCAGCGAGGATGAGGAACGCGCTATTGAGAGCGTTTATCGCATCAACCCCATCACCGGCAAGAAGGAACTCGACCCGACGCAGATGAACTATCGTTTCGAGGTATACGATTTGACGGCTGCCGCTAAGCGTAAGCATCGGTTCGACCCCACGCGCCGCGACTATAACACCGACCACGCGGTGCCCACCGAGAACCCGATGATCAGCAAGGACACCGCTTTCATCGACGACGACGGTCGCATCGTACGTCAGACAATAACCCGTCCGCTGCAAAGCGAATTCGACTTTGTCAACACTTATATAGTAAACATCTATCCTGACACCACCTGCTGGATTAACGACTTCGAGAACAGCTACAATGAGCCTTACGTACGAATGTATTTCGCCAATGGCAACTACAACAACTACCCCGTGGTGGGAGTAAGCTGGGAGCAAGCCAACGCTTTCTGCCACTGGCGCACCGAGTTCCTGCGCAAGTCACTCGGAAAGGAAGGCATCTACATCGAGCCTTTCCGCCTGCCCACCGAGGCCGAATGGGAATACGCCGCTCGTGCAGGTGTCGACAAGAATATCTACCCCTGGGAAGGTGACATTCCGCTCACCGAGGACGAGGGATGTTTCTATGCCAATTTCAAGCCGCAAGAAGGCAACTATGTGCGCGACGGTAGCATAATATGCTCGCCTGTAGGCACCTACGAGCCTAACGAGTTCGGGCTGTTCGACATGGCGGGTAACGTGAGCGAATGGACCTCGACGGCCTACACCGAGAGTATCGACCGCATGACCAACGACCTCAACCCAGAGTATCGCTACAATGTGGCGCTCGAAGACCCCTACAAGATGTCACGCAAAATCGTGCGCGGCGGCTCATGGAAGGACGTGGCTCACAACATTCGAGGCGACATCAGAATGTGGGAGTACCAAAACGAGCAACGCTCCTACATCGGCTTCCGTTGTGTGAGGACCAAGGTTGGCTTCACCAAGAGCAAGCGTAAGAAATAATCAACACTATTCGACTAACGACTAACGAAATATACAATGGGAAAAATCAAAAAATATAAGAATTTTGTCGAGCGCATGCTTTCGGGAGAGAAAGGACAGCGTTTCTTCAACTTCGCCTATTCTATCGGTGCTGCCGTCGTAATCTTGGGCGCCTTGTTCAAGATTCTTCACCTTACCGGTGGCAACGAATTGCTTACCATCGGTATGGGTACCGAGGTGTTGATGTTCTTGCTCACCGCGTTCGACCGTCCCGAGAAAGAATATAAGTGGGAAGAGGTATTCCCCGTGTTGCGCAGCGGTGACCCCGAGGATCGTCCCGATTTCCAGTCGGGAGCGGGCATCGTGATTGGCGGTGCCAACTTGGGTGGCGCTGAAGCCGGCGATGTTGAATATGCCGACGATGATGACGCCGTATACGCTCCTTCGGCCGACGGAATGCCACCCGTGCCGCAAGGCGGTGCCGTGGCTCACGGTTCCAACGGGCCTATCGTGGTCACTCCGGCTATGGCTAAGGGGGCCGTAGGTCTGCCGCAGGGCATCGACCTCTCACCCGAGGACACTCAATCGCTAAGCGAAAGCATCGCCAAGATGGCAGCCGCAAGCGACCAACTGTCACGTATGGCTGAGCTTACCGACGCCACAGGCCAATACCTCGAGCAAATGTCGCTCATAAGTGAGCAAATGCAAAAATTGGGCGAAACCACACAAGCGCTCAACGATGTTTCCTCCACCCTGCTCAACAGCTATCGCGCCATCACCGACAATAGCGAGACCATCAACGCCAGCTCTACGGGCTACGTCGAGCAAATGGAATCGCTCAACCGCAATATCGGCGGACTTAACACCATTTACGAAATCCAACTCAAGAGCATCTCGTCGCAGCTCGACAGCATCGACCGCGTCAACCGCTCGATGAAGGACATTCGCGATATGTACGAGAAATCGGCGGCCGAAAGCGCCAACTATTGCGACGAGACCGAGAAGATGGCTCGCTATATGAAGCAACTCAACAGCGTCTACGAGAAGATGATTAAGGCTATGACAGTCAACATGTACCGCCCGATGAGCGGTATGGCAGGACTCGGAGTGGACGACACCAACAACAATAACGACAACAATTCTGAATTCTAACGAATGGCAAGCGCTCGTAATCAGACGGTGGGACGTATGTCCCCGCGACAGAAGATGATAAACCTTATGTATATCGTCCTCACGGCCATGCTCGCACTCAACGTGAGCAACGACGTGCTGAACGGTTTCAGCCAGGTGGAAGACGGTTTGTCGCGCTCTAATCGCACCATCACCGCCCGTAACCAAGGATTGATGGCGCAACTGGAGGCCTTCAACAATAAAAACCCGCAAAAGGGCAAACATTGGCTCGACATCGGACGTAACGTCCAAGCCAATGCCGACAGCCTTTACAACTACATCGAAGACCTTAAGCTCCTGATTGTGCGTGCGGCCGACGGAAAAGACGCCGACATCAAGAACATCAAGAGCAAGGACAACCTCGACGCGGCTTCTATCGTCATGCTCGCTCCCACCGGAGGCAAAGGCAAGCAACTGCGCACGCGCATCGACGCTTTCCGCTCGCTCGTGGTCTCGCAAGTGGACGACGCCGACAAGAAAGCCAATCTCGAGCAAGCGCTCTCAACCGCGCCTTTCAAAACCAAAGGCCAAGTGGTTGGACAAAAGTCGTGGGAAGAAACAATGTTCGAGAATATGCCTTGTATAGCCGCGATAACCTTGCTGTCGAAGCTCCAAAACGACGTGCGATATGCCGAGGGTGAGGTACTCAATCAGCTGCTGGTGAACGTCGACCTGGGCGACCTTCGTGTCAATCTTGTTAACGCCTTTGTCGTTCCTCAGTCGCGTATCGTAATGCGAGGCACCAAATATTCGGCCAATATTGTTCTCGCCGCAGTCGACACCACTCAGCGACCCATCGTCTACATCAACGGACATCGTCTTGCCAACGACAAAGGTCTCTACGAGGTGGGAACCGGTAGCGCCGGCACCTACGACTATAGTGGCTGGATCGAAGTGGTTGGCCGTGACGGCTCAATCACCAAACGCGACTTTAAGTCGTCCTACACCGTTATCGATCCTATCGCCACAGTCTCGGCAACAATGATGAACGTGTTCTACGCCGGTATCGACAACCCGGTTTCAATAGCCGTGCCTGGCGTACCCGAGAGCTCAATCTCCGCCACCATGTCCAACGGCTCGCTCACCCGCAGTGGCGACCACTGGGTAGCGCGACCAACCACAGTAGGCGCAGTGTGCGTAATTCAGGTA
>JAFVDY010000112.1 GCA_017478265.1 Muribaculaceae bacterium
AGGGGGCAAAGGTAATTGCCGGAGGGTGGGGGAGGCAACTATATTTTCGTATGGGTTAAATGGGGGCTAGGAGCGGTGGGTTGGTGTAGTTCGCTTGTTGAGAAGATGAATAGCTTTGCGTGTTGATTTGTGTGTCTCATTTGTCGTTTGACTCTACATTTTGCGTGTTGCATTGTGATGAACGAGAAAAATAATCGGGTTAATAGGTTTCGTTCGTTAAATTTGTAGTAACTTTGCAGGTTGAAACAAAACGAAATGGAACGAAAAGAGTTTGAAATAATGGCTCCTGTAGGCAGTTGGGAGTCGCTTGTGGCCGCTCATCAGGGCGGCGCCGACGCTATCTATTTTGGCATCGAGAACCTGAATATGCGTTCGAAGTCGAGCGTCAATTTCTCGTTGGCCGACCTTCACACGATAGTGGAATGGTGTAAGGAGCGCGGCATGAAGACCTACTTGACTGTAAACACGATAATCTACGACGAGGATGTGGACTATATGCACAGCATAGTGGATGCCGCTCAGGAGGCTGGCGTGACGGCCATAATCGCGAGCGATATGGCGACAATCCTTTATGCTCGCAGTATAGGAGTTGAGGTTCATATCTCGACTCAGGTGAACGTGAGCAATAGTGCCGCAGTGGACTATTACAGCCGTTATGCCGACGTGATGGTGCTCGCGCGCGAGTTGAATCTTGAGCAAGTGAGCCGCATCAGCGAGCATATCCGTGAGGCCGATGTAAAAGGCCCTTCTGGAAAGCCAGTTCGCCTGGAGATGTTCTGCCACGGAGCGCTGTGTATGGCCGTGAGCGGCAAGTGCTATTTGAGTCTGCACCAGGCGGCATCGAGTGCCAACCGCGGCGCGTGCCGTCAGATATGCCGTCGCGGCTACTTGGTGACCGACCGTGAGACCGGCGAGGAGCTCGCAATCGAGAACAAGTATATAATGTCGCCCAAAGACTTGAAGACCATACACTTCCTCAATAAGCTGGTAGACGCCGGCGTGACGGTGTTCAAGATAGAAGGCCGTGCCCGCGGTCCGGAGTATGTTCGCACGGTGGTGGGCTGCTACAACGAGGCTTTGAACGCCATAGTGGACGGCAGCTACGACGAGGCGAAAATCGCCGCGTGGGACGAGCGCTTGGCGCGCGTGTTCAACCGCGGCTTCTGGGACGGCTACTACATGGGTCAGCGCCTGGGCGAGTGGAGCGCGAAATACGGTTCTAGCGCGACGCGTGTGAAAGCATACGTAGCCAAGGGAATGGGATATTTCTCAAAGCTCGGTGTGGCTGAGTTTCTGATGGAGGCCGGCGAGCTGAAGGTAGGCGACGAGGTGGTAATCACCGGTCCCACCACCGGTGCGCTGATGCTTACCGTGGAGGAGATACGCGTCGACCTCAAGCCCGTGGAGAAAACGGTGAAGGGCGAGCGCTTCTCGATTAAGACCGGCACCAAGATACGTCCGAGCGACAAGCTGTTCGTGTGGCGCGAGACGGGCATAGCGGCAACATAGCGGGCATTATAAAACAACAACTTTGAAAAAACTAATAAACAACTTGCAACAAGTTTCTTATTTTATTGTACGATAGACATATTGAAGACTAATTCTTAAGGATTAATTGATTTGAGACGATGGCAAGAGACGGACGTGAAAAGAGGCGGGTGCTGTTGAGTTTTGACACGGAGGAGTTTGATGTTCCTCGCGAGCAGGGCGTAGAGATCGAGATTGACGAGAGTATGGCGGTGTCGGTCGAGGGCATAACGCGTGTGCTCGACCTGCTGAAAGCTCAAGGCGTGGCGGCCACATTCTTCTGCACGCTCACCTTCGCCACTCACGCGCCTGATGTGATGCGTCGCATCGTGGCCGAAGGACATGAGGTGGCGAGCCACGGCGTAGACCACACCACGCCGCGTACGACCGATCCTGCCGTGTCAAAAGAGGGGCTCGAGCGGTTGCTCGGCAAGGCCGTAGCCGGCTATCGTCAGCCTCGTATGTTTCCTGTGGACGCTACTGATTTGGAGCGCGTAGGCTATCGCTACAACTCGTCGTTGCACCCCACGTTTATTCCCGGCCGATATATGAATTTGGACGTGCCGCGCACGCCATTTTATAAAGGGCGGCTTCTTGAGATTCCGGCATCGGTCACGCCGTGGCTGCGCGCGCCCGTGTTTTGGCTGGCGTGCCACCACTATCCGCAGTGGCTGTATCGCCGCTTGTGCCGTCGCACCTTGCGCCACGACGGCCAATTTGTGATTTACTTCCACCCCTGGGAGTTTGTCGACATCGGCGCGACCAAGCGCTGGAAGATTCCCTACACTGTGAGCCACAACTGCGGCGACGAGATGCTTCGTCGCCTCGAGCGCCTGATCGCCACCTTCAAGGCGATGGACGCCCGCTTTGTAACCTACAACCAATTTACCGACGAATATGAAGAAAGTAACAATCCTGCTGCCGGCGTATAACGAGGAGGCGTCGTTCGACCTCATACGTGAGAACATGGAGCGCGTGAAGGCTGAGAACGCCAATTACGCGTGGGAGTTTCTGCTGGTGAACGACGGCAGCACCGACCGCACACTGCAACAGATGATAAAGCTACATCGCTCCGACCCCGAGCACTACAGCTATGTGGATCTCTCGCGCAACTACGGCAAGGAGATAGCGATGATGGCCGGCTTCGACTATGCCACCGGCGACGCTCTGATTATCATGGACGCCGATATGCAGCACCCCATAAGCGCCATTCCCGAGATGCTACGCTACTGGGAGGAAGGCTACGACGACGTGTACGCTCAGCGCCGCTCGAGTAAAGAGACGTGGCTCAAGCGCAAGACCTCGCAATGGTACTACCGCCTGTTGCAGTCGCTCACCAACATTCCAATACAGAAGAACACTGGCGACTTCCGTCTGCTCGACCGCTCGTGTGTGGAGGCGTTGCGCCGCATGCGCGAGGTGGAGAGAAACACCAAGGGAATGTACTCGTGGATCGGGTTCCACAAGAAAGGCATCTACTATGAGCAGCAAGAGCGTCGGTCGGGCAGTTCGAAGTGGAGCTTCTTCTCGCTGGTCAACCTGGCCATCAACGGCATCACGTCGTACACCACGGCACCGCTGCGGCTGGCGTCGTTCCTGGGCGTGCTGGTGTCGGTGGTGGCGTTCATCTATTTAGTGTACATAATCTTAGTGACCAATATCTGGGGCGAGCCCGTGCAGGGCTATCCCACCATTATGGTGACCATACTCTTCCTGGGCGGCGTGCAGTTGCTGAGCCTCGGCATATTGGGTGAATACTTGGGCAAAGTGTTCAACGAGGTGAAAGGCCGTCCCGGCTATTTTATCAACAGCTATAACGGAATGCGCAATGATACAAAAGATACGACAAAATCCTAAGCTCTCGCTTTATGTGTTCGGACTGATAATCGCCATAGTGGCGACGGCAATCGAGACCATCCGCCTTCGCTACGCCAACTATCTGGTGTATACCGACAGCACCCTCGACTTCTGGCACGGCATCAACCCCTACACGCAGGAGTTTGTTGATGCCCACGGCCGATTTTTCCTTTACACTCCGGTGTTCTCGGTTCTTTACGCGCCCATCGCGTTGTTGCCTCGGTGGTTAGGCCCCTTTGTGTGGAACCTCGGCAACTTTACGCTGTTTACCCTGTCGGTGTTCACGTTGCCGCGCCGCTACGATGACTATAAGGTGAAGATATACCTGTTCCTGCTTTTGGTTCTTGAGCAGAGCGTGTTCCCGTTCCAGTACAACATAGTGGTGGCGTATATTTTCCTGTTCGCCTTTACGTTGCTCGAGCGCGGCCGCGCCTTTTGGGCTGTGCTGTTGATAATGATTTCGACCACCACGAAGGTGTATGGCATAGTGGAGCTGCTGTTGATGTTCTGCTATCCCCGCGTGTGGCGCAATCTTAGCTACGCGGTGTTGCTTGGCGTGGGCCTGTTGCTGTTGCCGGCGGTAAAAACCGGCTTGGGCGGCCTTGTGGACTGCTACGCCAACTGGTGGAATATGCTTGCCGTGCATCAGACCGACAACTATTACGCCTCGCTGCTTTACGCTTATCCGCTAAGGTATGTCCTTGACAACTATCGCGTCGTGCAACTCGCAACTGTGGCCGTGATAATCGGCATCTTCTTCGTCCGCCGCGCGCGTTGGAGCGACTTCGGCTTCCGCGCCACCACATTGGGCGTGCTCATGGGCTGGATAATAGTGCTGGGCGACTCGTCGGAAACCCATACCTATCTGATTGCGCTCGCCGGTTATATGCTGTGGTATTGGTTGAAGTCCAGCCACAGTGTGTTCGATCGCGTGATGCTATGGCTACTGGTGGTGTTCTTCGGTTGCGTTCCCACCGACGTGCTTGTGCCGTCGCGGGTGCATGATTTTCTCAACGGCACGCTGTATATCGACGTCTATCTCTACGCCATAGTCTGGTGCCAGATGGTATGGTCGATGGCAACCGACAGGCATCAATCGCCTCAAATTAACGAGTCGGCGAATATTTAACACTCAAAGCACCGCCTAATTGACGATTTTTTAGTAATTTTGCGGCCACAATCAACGAAAGTAAAAAAACATTTTTCAAAACGATGAAAAAATCAAGAAATATTCTTTTGGCAGCCGCCGCTTCGCTGTCCATGCTAAGCGCTTGCGGCGACGGCAACACGTTCAGAGTAGACGGAAATATCGATGGCGCCGGCGACAGCACTCAGCTCGTGCTCGAATATTCGAGCAACGGAACGTGGGTGGCAGTCGACAGCGTCACCACCGAGGGCAAAGGAGAGTTTGAGTTTCGCGCCCCCGCTCCCGAGTATCCCAATATCTATCGTGTGCGCCATGGCGCGGATGCGATTTACTTTCCTGTCGACAGCCTCGACCGGTTGCAAATCACTACCGTTCTGTCGCGCTTCGGTGTTGACTACACACTGTCCGGCAGCGACCATGCCGTGCAGGTGATGAACATCGACAAGCAGGCTCGCGCCTTTGCCGCCTCGCCTGTCGACAGCGCCAAGTATAACGCGTGGAAACATGAACTGGCCGTCAATCTGCTCAAGGAACCGAGCGGCATTGTGGCCTACTACGTGATAAACAAGACCATCGGCGACCGTCCCGTGTTTGACCCGCTCGACAACAAGGACCTGAAAGTGATAGGCGCCGTGGCCAACGCGTTCAACACCTTCCGTCCGAACGATCCGCGTACGCAGTATCTTGTGAACGTGCTTCTCGATGGCCAGCGCCGTCGCCGGAACGAGGAGAACCGCCACGATACCATCCAAGCCACAGAGGCAAAGATTATCAATATCAGGCTTCAAGACGTTCACGGCAAGATGCAAGACCTCGAGCAGGTGGCAAGCGGCGGCAAGGTGGTGCTGTTGAACTACACTATTATGACCGCCGAGTTCTCGCCCGCGCTCAACAAGTTGCTCAACGACCTCTACACGCAGCACAAGGCGAAAGGCTTCGAGATTTATCAGATCGCGCTCGACGGCAACGAGGCCGACTGGCTCACGCAGGCGCGTCGTCTGCCGTGGATTGCGGTTCGCGACCCTCAGGGCGAGCGCTCTAAAAATGTGACCTCGTACAATGTGCTCGGAGTTCCCACCACATTCATCATAGGCCGAAACGGAGAGATTGTGGAGCGAGTGGAGGATGCCGCTTTGCTGCCCGATGCTGTGGCGAAATATCTGTGAACCGAACGATAACTCTTAAGAATAATTGAGATTATGGCAATGAAGAAATATGCGGTGTTATTGCTGGCGCTGGTGCTCGCAATGAGCGCGATTGACGTGGAGGCGAAAAAGAAGAAGAAACGCCGCTCGCGCAAGCCTGCCATGCAGGAGGTGATAGTGCCCGACGCCGCTCCCGGCGCCGAGAGCTATAACGATGACGGAATGGTGTACGAGGAGCCCGACGTGATGCCCAAGTATCCCGGCGGCGTTGACGCCCTTGTGAAGTTTATAAGCGACAATCTGCGGTATCCCGAGAAGGAGGAACGCTCCGGCGAAGAGGGCAAAGTGGTAGTCCGCTTTGTGGTGGAGAAGAACGGCCGTATAGGTCGCATCAACATCCTGCGCTCGAGCGGTAACCGCCACTTCGACAACGAAGCGCTGCGCGTAGTGAGCCTGATACCTCGATTCAACCCTGCCCTTGTGGGCGGCAAACCCGTGGCGTGCCACTTCACGCTCCCCGTATCGTTCACGCTGCCCGACGAATAAAAAAACAACGACAAAACAATAGAAACGAAATAACCCCCAAAACAATCAGATGGATTACAATTTTCAAGAAATAGAGAAGAACTGGCAACAGTACTGGCGCGACCACCACACCTATCGTGCCTCGATTGACACCACGCGTCAGAAGTACTATGTACTCGATATGTTTCCCTACCCCAGTGGCGCGGGTCTGCACGTAGGCCACCCGCTGGGATATATCGCGAGCGACATTTATTCGCGCTACAAGCGCCTAAACGGCTTCAACGTGTTGCACCCGATGGGCTACGACGCGTACGGGCTTCCCGCCGAGCAATACGCTATCCAGACCGGTCAGCACCCCGAGGTGACCACCGTGAAGAACATTGCCCGCTATCGCGAGCAGTTGGACAAAATCGGGTTCTGCTTCGATTGGGAGCGTGAGGTTCGCACTTGCGATCCTAAGTACTATAAATGGACGCAATGGGTGTTCTTGAAGATGTTCAACAGCTATTACGACACCGCGCTCGACAAGGCTCGCCCCATCAGTGACCTCGTCGACCGGTTTTCCGCTCACGGCACAGAGGGTTGTAACGCTTACGGAAGCGAGGATCTGAACTTCAGCGCCGAGCAATGGAACGCTATGAGCAAGGCTGAGCGCGACGACGTGCTTATGAACTATCGCATCGCCTATCGCGGCAACACCATGGTGAACTGGTGTCCGAAGTTGGGTACTGTGCTCGCCAACGACGAGGTGAGCGAGGGAGTGTCGGTGCGCGGCGGTTATCCCGTGGAACAGAAGCTGATGAGCCAGTGGTGTCTGCGTGTGAGCGCGTATGCCCCGCGCCTGCTTCGCGACCTCGATACTATCAACTGGACCGAGTCGATAAAGGAAACGCAACGCAACTGGATAGGCCGCAGCGAGGGCGCCGAGATGCTGTTCCCGCTGGTGGGAAAGGAAGAGAAACTACTGATATTCACCACACGAGCCGACACCATCTTCGGTGTCACCTTCATGGTGCTCGCGCCTGAGAGCGACTACGTCAATCTGGTGGTGACGCCCGAGCAGCGCGAAGCCGTGGACGCCTACCTTGATGAGGTGAAGCACAAAACCGAGCGCGAGCGGCTTATCGAGAAGAAGGTGAGCGGCGTGTTCAGCGGCTCGTATGCCGTCAACCCCGTTTCGGGCAAGGAAATTCCCATCTATATAAGCGATTATGTGCTCGCCGGCTACGGTACGGGTGCCATCATGGCCGTACCCGCTCACGACAGCCGCGACTATGCCTTCGCGCGCCACTTCAACCTGCCCATCATTCCGCTTATCGAGGGCGCCGATGTGAGCGAGGAGAGTTTCGACGCCAAGGAAGGCGTCATGACTAACTCGAGCAACGAGCGTCTGCAGCTCAATGGCCTGCAGGTGAAAGAGGCTATCGCCAAGACCAAGGAATATATCGCTGAGGCCTGCATCGGCCGCGTTAAGGTGAACTATCGCCTGCGCGACGCTATCTTCAGCCGCCAGCGCTATTGGGGCGAGCCGTTCCCCATCTATTACGACGAGAACAACCGTCCGCAGGCGCTTGACGAGAGCGAGCTGCCGTTGCAGCTGCCCGAGGTTGACGCGTTTCTGCCTACCGAGGATGGCGAGCCACCGCTTGGCCGAGCCAAGAACTGGGTGGCAGCCAACGGCCGTCCGCTTGAGCTGTGCACCATGCCCGGCTTTGCCGGTTCAAGCGCATATTATCTGCGATATATGGATCCGCATAACGACTCCGCTCTCGTGGGCAAGGAAGCCGACGAGTATTGGCGTCAAGTGGACCTCTATGTGGGTGGCACCGAGCACGCCACAGGACACTTGATTTACAGCCGTTTCTGGAACAAGTTCCTCTACGACTACGGCGTGGTGTGCGAGCCGGAGCCTTTCAAGAAACTTATCAATCAGGGTATGATACAGGGTCGTTCCAACTTCGTTTACCGCATCAAGGACACGAACACCTTTGTATCGCACGGACTGAAGAAACAATATGACGTTACGCCCATCCACGTGGATGTGAACATCGTCAAGAATGATGTTCTCGATCTCGAGAAGTTCAAGCAGTGGAGACCCGAGTTTGCCGACGCCGAGTTTGTGCTTGAGGACGGCAAATACATTTGCGGCTGGGCAATCGAGAAGAAGTCGAAGTCGATGTACAACGTTGTCAATCCCGACGACATCGTAGAGCGCTACGGCGCCGACACGCTGCGCCTGTACGAGATGTTCCTCGGGCCGGTGGAGGCAAGCAAGCCGTGGGATACCAACGGTATCGATGGCGTGAACCGCTTCCTCAAACGCCTTTGGGGGCTATTCTTTAAAGGCGACGAAATGCAACTCGTAGACGAGCAACCAACGGCCGAGGCGTTGAAGTCGATACATAAACTGATCAAGAAGGTGACCGGTGACATCGAGCAGTTCAGCTACAACACGTCGGTAGCGGCGTTTATGATTTGCGTCAACGAACTGAGCGCGATGAAGTGTCGCTCGCGTGCCGTCTATCACGACTTGGTGGTGCTGCTTGCTCCGTTTGCGCCTCACATTGCCGAGGAACTGTGGCATTCTCTGGGTGAAACCACCACCGTGTGCGACGCTCAATGGCCCAAGTGGAACGACGAGTATCTGAAGGAGGATACCGTCAAGTATGCCGTCTCGTTTAACGGTAAGCCTCGATACAACATCGAAGTGGCTGCCGGAACCGACAAGGCCGACATTGAGCAGCTTGCGCTCAACCATGAGGGTGCCGCTCGATGGCTCGACGGCAAGACACCTCGCAAGATTATTGTCGTTCCCGGCAAACTTGTCAACATCGTGGTGTGAAACGTGTCGCCTTCGGTTGTTTGATTAAAAAAACAAATCTATCAATAATATCGATATGCAACAAGTGAGACGCTTCCCTGCCGGTGTGCAGGATTTTGAGAGAATACGCGAGGACGGTTTTGTCTATGTTGATAAGACAGAATACGTCTATCGTTTGGCCAATGAATATGGCAATGCCATATTCTTGAGTCGTCCGCGGCGGTTCGGGAAGTCGCTGTTGTGCTCTACGCTCAAACACTATTTCCTTGGTCACAAGGAGCTGTTTGAGGGCTTGGCAATTGACCGGTTGGAGAAGGAGTGGACGAAGTATCCGGTGTTTCACTTCGATATGTCGCGGTGCAAAGACGATGACATTGCTCACGTCGCGTCGCAGCTCGAC